>NZ_RQYW01000006.1 GCF_003932895.1 Leptotrichia sp. OH3620_COT-345
AAGAAAACAAATCCAACATTCAAATTATTTCAACGAAAAAATACGAGAATGAGTGTGAAGAAAAATCACTGTTTGAACGAAGTGAGTTTGTGATTTTTTAGTGAATGAAGTATTTTTGAGAGAGAAATAATTTGAGTTGGAAGTTTTTTGGTACAACTTTTTTTGCAAAAAAGGTTGTGAGGAAGAGTAATGGAGTATCCTCTTTATGATTATCTCAAGTATCGGGAATGTTGATAAGAAAATTTTACTAATAAAAAGCTTTTAGAGTTTTTAGGAAATAAAATATAAAATTTAATGGAAAATTTTTAAAATAAGATAAAAATATTTAAAGAGATGATTTTTGTTTGATAAGTAATATAAAAAAATTAGAAAATTTCAAGTTTTTTTGTTAAACTTTTTATAAAAAGTTTATATTTTAAAAAATTTATTTTTAATTTTAAAACAAATAAATAATAAAATAACAACAAGGAGGAAATTTTATGGTTATAAATTATGGGAATGGAGAGATAGCTAAAAGTATTGAAAATGTTATAATTTTTGGAAAAGTTGCAATGAAATTAGTTGTTTCGAATCTTCTTCTTATGATTTTTATACTTGTAATATTGAATATTTTATATGAAATTTTCCATCTGGCAGTAGAAAATGAACCTGCAAAAATTTTATCCAAAATAGTAAATGAATTAGTATTTGCAGCATTTTTATTTTTTATTATGACTAACTGGTTGGGAGGACTTAATATACTTGAAAATATAATAGAGCCTCTTATATTTGAACGTATTCCTAAATATATATTCGGTTTTCATGTTGGGAGTAAACCTTTATTTGTGACAGACGGTGTTCTTTTAAATCTTGACAAGGTATGGAAAACACTTGAAGAAATTCCTAATAGAATATATGATTTAAAATCATCATGGAAAATATTATTTGAATGGGTATTAAAAAGTAATTTGGGTTTTCATATAATAATGATATTATTGAAAATATTTATGTACATTATGATTATACTTTTCTTTGCAGACATACTCAGATTAATAATAGAAGTACATTTAATGTATATTTTTTCAGGAGTAGCTTTTGTGTTTATGGTATTTAAGCCTTTGAGAGAAAGTTACGGGCTTGCAATATTTAAAACTTTAATTGCTACTGGAATACAATATTATCTGACTTTTGTTTTACTTGGTTTGAGTACAGGGTACTTAAATTATATTTATACGGTAGGAGGAAAATTTATATACATTATGAGCCTGTTTCTTCTTATGGGACTTATGAAGTCAGCAATGAATATGATAAGAAGAATAGGAGGAAAATTATAATTCAGTAAAGATTGTTATTAAATTTGGAATACATTTAAAAAAGGAGATGCTTATATGAAAAGATTGTTATTTATTTTGATTTTTTTGTTTGCAGTTGGCTGTTCGGAAAAAAAGATAGCTGAGAAACGGAATGGAGAAAATATTGTTAATAAAGTAGATACTAGTTTAAAGGAAGATACCAAAAAAGAAAAAAATTATGAAATTTCTTTATTAGAAAGAATGGTAGCACTGGAAAAAGAATTGAAACCGGCTTTGGATTCAGGGGTAACAGCTGATATGTCAAATGCAGCAGCTACATTATCTGAAGCATGGGAAGAAGAATTAAATAAAATTTATGGACTTCTTATATCGGAATTATCGGAAAAGGAAAAAGAAAAGCTTCGTACTGTTCAAAGAGACTGGTTGAGTAAAAAAAAGAAAGAAGCGGAGGAATCCGAAGGAGGAAATATTGCGGTTCTTTTATCTTCCGGACGTGAGTTAGAATTAACTAAAGAAAGAACGGTAGAATTGGCAAAAATGTATGACAGTATGCATAGATAAAAATATTTTGAAATATATAGCAATATTAATTTGAAATTTAGCTGATGGTATTTATTAAATTATTATACGATACTCAGTTAAATTTTAAAATTATTTGAAGTTATTCTGTAAATTATGAGGAGGTACTTAATTCATATGTTTTGTATATTATTTGTATATTAATAGTAAAATGCAATGTTGATGCTATAAAAATATATATTTTTATAGTTAAAGAGCTGCTTTTAATTCCGTGAAACGGCTCTTTTTATTTATTTTTCTAATTTTTAAGTATAAAAAGAGAATAACAATTGAAATATTTAAAATAAAAATAAGTGGAAATACTTTCTATTATTAAATGTTGAGAATTTTAAGATTTTAATAAAATTATGGAAAATTTTATTTATTTTAAGGATATTTTATTTTTTTAAATATAATGAAATTTGATTTTATTATAAAAATTAAAAACTAAAAGGAGGTTACTTATAATTTCAGTATAAGTTTATATATTCCAAAAATTAAAAAAATGAAAATTTTCTTTATTTATTCTTTGATTTTATGTGAAGTTTTGATATAATAGATTATATTTTTTAACAGAAAGGAAAATACTAAAATGAAAAGCGTAGAAGAAGTGAATATTTCCCTTGAAGAAATACAGAAATTAAATAAAGAAATGAGAATGAAAGTTCTTGAAAAACATCCTGATGATATTGAGTTGGATGATTTGAGTTATATTACTCCTTATGATGCCGTTTTTTCAAAACTGCCATATAGATATAAACAGATAATTAAAGTAAGAGATGACAGTGAAGTAATTTTTTCACAGTTGGGAAAAGATATATTGGCACTTCTTGAAGATAAAAATGTCAATGAAATAAATTTGAATCAGGATGGATATATAAGAATAGATATGTTCGGTAAAGGAAAATTTAAAACGGACATATTTATGGAAGCAGATCGTGCTGAAAATATGATAAAACTTATTGCCGATTACAATCATGACAGTATATCTAAAGAAAATCCCATAATTTCTACAAATTTGCCCACAGGAGAAAGGATAGAATGCCTTATAGGTAATGTGGTAAAAGGAGCTCCTGTTTTTTCTTTGCGTAAAAGACCTTCGAGAATATTTCCTCTTGAGGAATATGTAAAGGCGGGAAGACTAAAAGAAGAGTACAGGAAGGTTCTTGTTGAAGAAATACATAAAGGAGCAAATATACTTATAGGCGGAGGAGTGGGAACAGGAAAAACAACTCTTGCAAATGCATGTATACATGAGCTGAAAGGAACACGTAAAAGGATAATAATTATAGAAGATACCCCTGAAATTATATGTGACTGTGATGATAAAGTCGAGCTCACTACGACAAAATACGTAAAGCTTGCAGATCTTCTAAAAACGGCAATGCGACTTAACGGTGATACCGTAATAGTAGGAGAATCACGTACAGGTGAAGAAGTGGATGTTCTTCTTAAAATATGGAATTCCGGTTCAAAAGGGGGATTTAACACTATTCATGCTGATGATGCACAGGCTGCATTGAAAAAAATGGAACAATATATGGCAAAAGTAACAGCTGTCCCTCAAATAGAAGAAATACTCCAGGCAGTAGACATTGTTGTCTCAGTAAAAAAGGATATGAACAGTAGTATTTATGTTAATGAAATTGTAAAATTGAAAGGTTATGATTATGAAAATAGAAGATATATCTTGGAAGATATAGTCACTAAGAAAATTCCTGAAAGAGAGAAAAATTAGTTAATTTGAATTTTGATATCGGAATAAGAGTTTTCCCATAAATTGAAAATGATTTTTTAATTATTAACAGTAAATGTTTTAAAAAATCGGGAAATTATTGTTTCCGGATTTTGTAAAAACAATAAAATATGTAAAGTTCAAGTTTTTTATCTTTTTCTGTTTTATTAAGTTTTTATTGTATATTAAAAATAAAGGTGTAAGATTTTCATATAAGGTAAAAATAATTTTTAAATTGTAAACCGATATATATTTAAAGTTATAAACTTTTATTTTTACTGGCTTTCGGGAATAGTGAAATACATATAGTTTAAAAGTTGGTATATTTTTATAATTTATGAAGTGAATTTTTTTATATTCATTAGAAAATAATATAGTATTTTTTAATAAATAAAAAGTTATTTTTTTTCTGTTTTAAAAAAAATGAAAAAAAATAACTTTTTTCTTTAGGGTTGAAAGTATATTAAACATTGACTTACAGAAAATAAAAATTTTAAAAGTAAAAACTGTTTTTTTGAAATTTCCTAAAACTTAAAAAATACTTTTTTTTATTATATAATATTTTTAATAATAAAAAAGAAAGGAGTACAAAACTTTGTGGATATTAAAGAAATAAAAAAAATGAAGGAAAAGTATGAATTTGGAAATTTGGAAAATTCAAAAGGAATGTCTACATCAGTGGAAATGATGTATCACGTAACCGTCAAAATACAAAGTCTGCTAAAGACGCTATATTTGATAATTATATGTCTTACAATAACTAATGCTGTTACTTTAATAGGATTGATTTACAGAAGTGTAAAAAATCCTTATATTCCATATGCTGTGAGAATTGATAAAGACGGAGCGGTAAATGGTCAGGTACTTGCAGGTCAGCAAAATATGAATGTAAGTGATAATATAATCGAATATTTTCTTGTTGATTTTATAAAAAAAACGAGAACCGTATATAAAGACAGGAATTTTTATCAGTCACAGACAAAGGAGAAAATGTCTTTTGTAAATAATATAGCAAAATCAAAAATTGAAGATTTTATAAATAATAAAACAAATACTGATGAAGTTCTGAGAAATCAGAAGTCGATTTCAGTAGAAGTTGAAAGTTTTGTAAAAATTGATACAAATAAATATCAAGTTACTTTCATTGAAAGAACTTATTCCCAAAGCGGTATTCCGGAAAGGGAAGCCAAATATACAATGGTTGCTTTCCTTGACTACATTCCTGTCGGTTCAAATGCCATGGTAAGAATGAATCCTTTAGGAATAATAATAAAAGATGCGGAATTTGGAACTGTAAGTACATCGCAGAGACAGGTTCAAACGATACCTTCAACATCTCCGATACCTCCGGTTACGCAGTAGGAGAAATTTTATGGATAAGAACAACATTCTGAAAGAACTGTTGAATCTAATTAATAATACAGGAATAAAAAATATGGAGGAACTCTCTTTCGGACTTCTTTATAATTGGAATTTTGAAAACGATTTTCATGTGCTTACTATAGGAATAAGGGAAGAATTTCATAACGATAAGGGAAGGGAATTTACGGAAAACAGTAAAAAGTTCAGGGAAGATACTCCGGTTCATAAAATTTATTTTAATACATATTATGAATTGATAAAATATCTTGTATGGATAGCATACGGCATAGAATTGTCAGATATCTTCAGCTTTGAAAGGGAAGATGCAGAGTATATGAATTTTAATTTCTCTGAAAGTGAAAATCTTAATAATATATTAAAAGAAATTTTTTCCGAAATAAGGAATGATGATGAAGTAGAAGAGTCTGTAATACAATTTCTAAAAGAAAATAAAGAAAAAGAGAGTGAAATAGATAATCTTTTTGAAGATCTTAATATTCGGGAAACAAGAGACATAATTCTTGACAGTCCCGTATATTCAGGAAATATATATTCAAATAATTGCGGATATGCTTGGGATAATATAACTGATTTTAAAATTCTTCATTTTAATATAAATTATATAAGAGGTAGTGAGAAATCTGTTTATTCATTGGATATAAAATTTCAGATAGAAAGTTATCTTGAAGATAGTAATATTGTTAATTATTATGATGTGGAAATTCCCGAATTTCTCATTTTTCCGTCAATAATTAATGATGACTGTGACAGGAGAATGCTTAAAAATAATTTATCATTAATTTATAATATGACGGAAGATATAATATACAGTATGATTTTAAAAGAATTCAGAAATTTTAGAGAATATCCTGTTGCAGTTTCTAAAATAGTTGAAGGAATAAGTCTTGAAAACTTTAAGGAAGAAGTACTTTCAAAATTGGCAAAGTATCTTGTCGGTCTGTTTTATGTAGGGAGTAGGAATATTTATACTGAAGAAGATATAATGGAATTATGTAATGAATTTATGAAACGGAGTTTCTTTGAATTTAAAAAACACCTTTTTTCAGAATTTGTA
Source organism: Leptotrichia sp. OH3620_COT-345 (assembly GCF_003932895.1). Lineage (NCBI taxonomy): Bacteria > Fusobacteriati > Fusobacteriota > Fusobacteriia > Fusobacteriales > Leptotrichiaceae > Leptotrichia > Leptotrichia sp. OH3620_COT-345. Next base: position 6,023 of record NZ_RQYW01000006.1, read on the forward strand.
ATCAGTAGTACCGGTATGAGAATAAATGATCTTAATACGGTTAATTCCTTTTATACAATGATGGAAAAGATAGCTTTAGGATTTGAAAAGGAGAAAGATAATGAAAGAATTTAAAATTAGCATAAAATCAGTTATTTTTTTCATAATATATGTTTTGTCGAATTTTACCCTTTACATCTATTTTTTCAATATGATATTTCTCAAAAAATTTCCTAATATTTACAAATCGTTGAAACAGAATACTCAAATTAATATTTTAGGCCCATTTGCTCTTACAGGAAAAAAAATGAATTACAGAGGTCAGATTATTGATATTTTGGAAAGTACATTTGTAAAACAGACAAAAGCGACAGTAATTTTTTATCTTATACTTATTAATATTATTATTTTTATCTTGTATATTCTTTTGAAAAGTAAACGAAGAACAGTTAATTCACATGGTTCTGCCAAGTGGGGAGGAATAGAGGAAATAGATTTTAAGCCGGGAAAAGATAAGTATTTCGGAGTAACTTTAAAATCGGATAAAGGAGTGGTTCTCGGAAGATTTAACGGGATAACTCTTCGTGATAACAACAATACTCACATATGTGTTACAGCACCTACAAGAACGGGAAAAGGAGTATCTATCATAATACCTACACTTATAGATTCCTGGAATGAAAGTGTAGTAGTTCTGGATATAAAAGGTGAAAATTATCAACTTACATCAGGAGCGAGAAAGGAAAAATTTGATAATCTTATTTTAAGATTTGCTCCGAAATCAAAAAATTCATGTGGTTACAATCCTCTTGCGGAAGTAAGATTTCTGACGGAATATGAAATGTCGGATGTAAGACTTATTGTAGATATTATTATGCAGGAAGATAGCGGAAGCGGAAATAAGGATCCTTACTGGAATAATTCGGCGGCAGATCTTCTCATAGGAATAATCTTTTATGTAATGTACAAGAAGTTTTTGATGGAGCCTAAATTTGTTACTGAAAACGGTGTGGAAAAACCGGTATCTACAGCAAGTATGGCAGATGTAGTTGATTTTATAACGGATCCTACATATGATGTACCTATTAAGGAGATATTACTGAGAAAAGCACAAGAAGAAAATATGATAGAGGAATTTGGAAAAAATGAAAAAATAAAAAAATATGTTTCAGAAAAATTACTGAAAATGTATGCAACAGATGCTGAAATAATAAATGAGGGAAGACATCCGAAAGCTGCAAGATATCTTGTAGAAAAAGGAAATTTACCTGAGCAGACTTTGGGTTCAATAATAGGTTCGGCAAAAGTTAAACTGTCAATATTTGAAATACCTATAGTTAAGAGAAATACGGATCACAGTGATTTCAGAATATTTGATCTTATGAATTATAAAAATCCCGTGTCTCTTTATCTGGTAGTTCCTCCGGCAGATATTATCTCGTTGTCACCTCTTATTAAAATACTGTTGTTACAGATGGTAAATATTCTTACCCCCGAAATCGACTACATAAATAAAAAAGGGCATAAATGGAAAATGCTTATGCTCCTTGATGAGTTTCCTGCCATAGGAAAACTTGAAATATTGGAAAAAGGAATAGGCTATGTGGCCGGATACGGAATGAAAATGATGCTCATTCTTCAGTCACTTGATCAGCTGTTTAAAATTTACGGAAAAGAAAACGGTTTCCTGTCAAATTGCCAAGCACAGGTATTTTATACATCAAATGATGAAACAACTGCAAATTATGTCAGCAAGTTACTCGGAAAGGAAACTATCGAACAGTTTACTCAGTCTAATAAGACAGTGGGAACAATAATAAAATCTGAAAGTCAGCAGTTTTTAGGAAAAGATTTACTTTCTCCTGATGAAGTGGGAAGATTTCCAAGTGATAAGATAATAATAAAACTCTCGGGAAGAAATCCTATAAAAAGTGATAAAATTGTATATTTTTTGGAAAAAGAATATAGCGAACTGACAAAAATTCCATATATTTATACTGAAAGTTGTTATGATACAGGTAAACAGTATATAAAGCTCACAAAGGAACAAAAAAGAAAAAATTCCGATTATCCGTATAGCTACCTGCCATATGAAGTTGCACTTAAAAATATGAAAGGTGACTTAAGGGAAATATATAATTCAATAAAAGCGGTGACTCCTGAAATGCTCAAAGAGCTTGATAAAAAAGAACTTGAGGCATATAAAAGGAGTAAAGAAAATTACATAAAAAATAGTAAAGGATTGAAAAAATATTTTGAACTGTATAGTAAACTTCAGAAAGAAGATCCGAGATTTAAAAATAAGGAATCTGAAAATAAAAACAGGAAATCAGTAACGGAAGAATGGAATAAAAGTGAAAATGAAATAAAAATTTCCGATGATGTAAATTACGATGAAATGACCAATCTTATATTTACAAATGTAAAAGATAGTTCTGATGTAGTAAGTAATATAAGTTTTGGAAATAGTTTTAATGATAAAATCAATAAAAAATAAAATGAAGAACATCCAGCAATAGTGGAAGTAAAAAAATTATGAATTCACTGATAATCGGAAATTACTACAAATTAAAAAAATGATTAATAGGGATAATTTTGAACTTATTGAAGTAATGTTAAGCGGAACTAAAAAAATGAAATACATAATAAACGGTATTAGATATAATAATGAAAAAGCTATTATAAATATTACTGTTGAACAACCGAATTTAGATATAGTAAATGATAAAGTAGCTGAAAATTTTGAAAATGAAGAGATAGGTTACGATATTTTAATAAATGAAGAAAAAGTTAAACTGATTAAAGGAATTTTTTATAAAACGATTCAAAAAGAACTTGAAAATAATAATTTGAAATATTTTAAAGAAACTTTGGATTTGACATATATAAAAATAGGAGAAAGTTGGGGGTTGGAAATAGAAAATAAAGATAAATTTTTTGATATTTTTATATCTAAATTGAAACAAGAGCAGTAATCTTTATTTTAGATATTATATGTTCTTTAGAAAAATAATTTACAAATCCTTGATGAACCTTTATTTTCATTATAAAATAAAAAAATCAAAATATTATATTTATAATTGTTTATTATATAAATGTTGAAAATAACGGAAATAATGATGAATTTATAAGGGAATTTACATTAAAAGGATAGAAAATAAATATAAAATAAAAAGTAAAAAAATATATGAATAATTGTCTAATAAAATATAAAAGGTTAGGAAAAATTTATCATATAGAATCAAATGGAAATTAAAGCATAATTTTTTGTACAAAAATACTTGGAATTTACTCTCTATCAGAAATAAAACGGCAACATTAATTGAAAAAAGGAATATGAGATAATTTATTTGAAAATAAAATTAAAAGTTCAGGAGTTGATGAATATTTGGAAAAAAACAACTTGGAAAGAAGCTTTGAAAGAATATCATTCCATAAAAAAATGGAATTTGAAAAAATGAATGAAGAAATAAATGATAAAAAATTTAGTCAAAATTCTAATTATAAATTTAAGAATAATGATAAAGAAAAAAATAAATATTATCATATAGAAAATTTAGAATTGGATTCTCAAAAAATTTTGGAAAGAGTAAAAGGACATGAAAGGGAGATTGAATTAGAGTAGCGGAGAAGAAACTATCATGAAGAGAAAGGTGATCTGAAAGGAAAGATTGTAAATATACCTTATACTTTAGGTCACACGACAGCCGAATGGAAAAGCTTGGATGATAAAAAAGTAAAAAAAGAAGTTTTAAAAAGGACATTAAGTGGTGAAAATACTAAAATGGCTATAGAAACATTGAAAAATTTTGATGTTGATGAAATAGATGCTAAGATGGAAGTAATACAGGATTTTAGTAATGATCCTAAAATTTTACAAAAATATACTGAATTATAAAAAATAAAGGTTGTTTTAATCCTACTGATGAAAATATTGAAGAATTAGAAAAATTTTTCAGTAAATATGAAATTTTGGAAGAATCGAAGCTTGATAAAAAATCGGGAATGTCGACATTGGTAGTAGGAAATAAGGAAACTAAAGAAGTGGAAATAATATTCGGATGAAGTCAGGGGCCTAGTAATGTATTTTCTAAGGGATCAAAGGGAAAACGCGCAAGACAGGACTGGAGTAAAAATAATGCCGTGTCACCGTTTCTTACACCTGAAACTCAGAAAGCGGCAAAAGATTTTGCAAATGAAGTTAAAGAAAGATATAGAAACGGTCATAATGGATACGGAAAACTGACAATGGCAAACGGTCACTCAAAAGCAGGAGAAAAAGCGATTTATTCTACTTTTTTTATGAATTTTATATAAATATACAATGTTCAATAACAGAAAACGAGAAAAAATAAAGGAGTCATAACTTACTATTATAATTGTGAAATATCCGAAATATTTCACGTTGTCGTAAACGACAGAGAGAGAAAATAAAGATATGTTTTCTTGCTATTTTAATTATATAATTTAAAATAATAAGTTTAAAAAATTTTCAGTTTATATTTTAAAAAGGAGAAGGATTATGGTTTTAAAAAAATTGGGAGTAACAGTATTTGCCGGAGTAATGTTAACAGGATTCGGATATGGAATGGATCGTGCCCCTAAAGTTAAAGTCGAAATTATTGAGCCGACTAAAGTAAGGGCTTATGAAGAAGACGATTTTAGAAGAATAAGAAGAGAGATGTATGCGAACGGAACAAAAGTAAGAGAGTTTCTTTATTTTTCACGTTGGCATGAATATCTTGAACAGGTGGAGGAAGAAAAACTTCGTCAGGAAGCTTATGAATACTCCCTTAGGGAATATGAAACAGAAGTGGAAAAAGTAAATAAAGTAAACAGAAAAATAAGAAAACATAATGAATCTACTACATATACAAATGTTCCACAAGGAGATTCTGTAGATATAAGCAGGGCTAATTATACTGTACAGAATGCAGACGATTCAAAAAACGATTAAACCCCGCCGAGTTCAAAACAATGAGCTTAGAAAAAAGTGCAAAATATAAAGAAACTGCTAAAGGCAGTCGGTATGGGGTAAAGGAAAATGGAACCATAACTGTCAGCGACAAAATATATAATGAAAACCGTGTTTCGACAGCTCATAGAACTTTGCCGTTGGGAAAAACGGTGAAGGTAATGAATTTGGATAATGGAAAATCTGTCATTGCAGTTGTAAATGACAGAGATCCCTATATAAAGAACCGGATAATAGATTTATCGAAAGAAGCTTATTAGAAGGATTGAGGATCTTAGCAAAAGAGTTATTTCTGTAAAAGTGGAGACAGTAGAAATAAAAAGTTTATTTTTGAAAGGAAAAAAATGAAGACGAAAGTAGAGAAAAAGAAAGGAAAATCCGGGAAATTTTTAAAAAATGTCATTGATAAATTTCGTATTACCACTACAAATGACAGTGTAAATTTTTATATACCTTACAGAAGAATGATTGATAAAAATACTCTTCTTTTGAAAAATGGAGGATTTGCCAGAATTTTTGAGATTGTAAATCAGGATTTGGACTATGTCGACGATATTGATAAAATTCTTGAATATCTTAATGATACTTTAAAAGAAGCAGGAAGCGGAGTAGTTCTTCATTATGAAACACAGAAAATGCCTATTACGAGAGAAGAGGAAAAAATAAGTAAATTTTCTCCTATTCCCACAGTTATAGGGCATAAAGTACGTAGCAGCCTGTTCAGAAAAAAAAGATTTTATGAAATTCATCATTATTTGACAATTTCGTATCTATATGATTACAATAAGGAAAAAAATATAGATGAAGCTTTATTTAATAATGGAAATCTCGGGAAACAGGATTATCTGAAACAGTTCAATAATTTAATAAAAGAATTTAACAGAAAAGTGGAAGACATTCTGTTCAGACTTGATTATGCAGTACTTAGAATAAAGATTCTTGAAAATGGGGAACTGTTAAATTTTCTATATAGAACGATAAACCCTCTTACTTCGAAGGTTAATCTGAAAGTTCCTCCTTTAGGTTTTTCAATTGATGAATGGTTGAGCTGTTCTCAAATGGAAATAAAAAACGGAATGCTCAAAGTGGGAAATTATTATACAAAAGTAGTAAGTATAAAACTTTTTCCTGATGCCGTCATACCTCAAATATTTTCAGAACTGGAAAAACTCAAATTTCCGTTCAGAAGTGTGACGAGGTTGATAGGATTGTCTAAAGAGGAAGCTATCAGTTCAATCAAGAATATTGAAAGATATCAGTTCGGTAAGAGATATAACATGGTACAGATTATTCTGAATGCATTTAATGCAGCAAAAGGTGAAAATCCTGATGGAGGAAATGTAAACAGAATAAGAAAATCATATGAAGCGAAATATGCAAGGGAGGAGTTGGAGGCAAATAGAGTTTCTTACGGATATTATACATTTTCCGTAATTATTTCAGATACCGATGTTCAAAAACTTGAAGAAAAGACGAATCTTGTTATAAGAGTGATAAATAGACATGGTTTTACATGCCTTGATGATAAGCTTAATGTCAAGGATGCCTATTTTGGGGCTATGCCGTCTAATATAAAGCAAAATATCAGAAAAAGCCCTATGAATTCAGAATCTTTAGGGTATATGCTGCCTATATCGTCTGTATTTGAGGGATTGAACTGGGATGAAAGAATTAAAGCTCCGAACCTTTTCAACACAATAAGTAATGACAGAATATTCCATTTTAACAATAAAGTGGATAAAGATGTCGGTCATACCCTTATTATCGGTCCGACAGGAAAAGGAAAATCGGTAATGCTTGGAACTATAGTTCTTAATTTTATGAAATATGAAAGTGAATATCTTGATGAAAGAAAAAAATTTAAAAAAAGCGGTTCACAGGTATTTATATTTGATAAAGGTGCTTCATCAAAAGTACTTACCATAGCTTCAGGAGGAAAATTTTATGACTTGGACAGTGAAAATCATATGGCATTTCAACCGTTACGTAATATTGACAAGACAAAAGATCTTGAGTTTGCCATGGACTGGGTAATGGGACTTATAGAACAGGAAGATGAACATCTCGCAAAAGATGTTGAAAACAGGAAAGAAATTTACGACGGGCTATTGTCACTTTCAAAAATGGAAGAGCCGAGAAAAAGGACAATAACAAACCTTGTAAAACTTGTTCAGTCATCTAAACTGAAAGAAGCTTTAAGAGTCTATTCTCAAGAAGGAATTTACGGTTCATATTTTGATAATAATGATGATGTTATGGAAGATGTAAACTTTATGACATTTGAAATGGGAAAAATTATGGAGAAGCCCAAAGTTCTTCTTCCCGTTCTGGAATATCTTTTCCATAGAATTGAAACTGAAAAACTTGGAAAAGATATACCTACTCTTGTAGTTTTAGATGAGTGTTGGGTTTTTTTAAGACATGAAAGAATGAAAGCGAAAATAGAAGAGTGGCTTAAAGTTTTAAGAAAAGCCAATGCTTCGGTAGTTTTTGCCACTCAGTCATTAAGTGACATTGAAAAATCGAGCATTGCGACTACAATAAAAGATGCATGCATGACAAAAATATTTTTGCCTAATGAAAATGCACTTAGTACACACAGTAAAATATATGAAGGATATAATCTTTCTCAAATTGCAATAGCTACAATAGACAGAGCTTACGGACAGAGGCAGTATCTGTATAATTCAAAATACGGGACAAGGCTTTTTGAGCTTAATCTTTCAAAACTTGAACTTGCATATGTAGGTGCGGGAGATGATATATCGAAGACAATGATAGAACGTCTGTCCAATACTTATATGGAACAGTATCCTGAACCTGAGAGAAGGAAAGAATATTTGAAAAATCTGAATAGAGCTTATCTCAAATATAAGTATGATGAAGGGAAAATTGATAGAGAAGATCTGAAAATAGCAGATACTATAATAGAAAAAATTTCTTAAATAAAAAATTAAAAATAGAAAAGGAGATAAAATGAAAAGAAAAATTACATTGTTAATAACAGCATTTACAATGCTGTTCACAAATTTGATGTTTGCTGCCAATCAGCAATTATTAGGAATATCGGTAACAACAAGCACAAATATGACTACAAATTCGGTTCTTAACAGAGTTCTGGGAGGAATAATGGGATTTCTGCCTTGGATTCAATGGATTGTTACTGCCGGAGGATTGTTAATGTTTGCAATTTCAATTTTTAACTTATATAGAGGACAACAGTTGGATTTGGCCGAACTATTTAAAAATTTAGTAATTTATGGGATAATAATAGGTGGTGCATGGTTCGGTCCTAAACTCATTTCGGATATGTCGGGAGCAAGTGACTCGGGACAGGCACAGTCTGTAAATATTGTGCAAACATATATAATTGAATAAAAGTTTTGAAACTGGCAATTTATTTGTCAGTTTTTTTTTGCTATTTTTTGTCTCTAAGATTTGTAAATAAAGGGATTGAATGGAAAAAACCTGAAATTTGACAGATTACAGTTTTGTATTATAGAATATTCATATAATAATATAAATAAGGGGAAAATACAAGATTAACAGGATAAAATAATAGTTAAAAAAATTTTAAATGGGGATAATAAAAATAATATTGAATTTACAGAGGTATTATTCAGAGAGATGAGGTTAAAGTATAAATAATTAAAAAAAGAATGGGTAAAATATAAAATTTGGAGGAAAGAAATGAAATTATTTGATGAAGATACTTTTGATGACGATCTGATTAATAGCGGTGCTGAAGAAGTAAAAAATGAAGGCGGTTTTTTTATCGACTTGGAAAGTTCAATTTCAAAAGGTCTTATAAGTACTCTCAAAGCTTTAATTTCAAATAGCGGGATATCAGACAAGATTATGAATGATATATCTGATAATAAAAAAAACAGTAAGACTGCTTCTACATTAAAGAAAAAAGGAATAGTAGGAATGGCTTTAGAAATGATAGGTAATTTCTTTAAAAGGAATACAAAAAAGAAAGAGAAATTGAAATCACCGAAAAAAATAGATACATTATTAAATAGTCAAGGTACTGAAATTTCTAAGTTAAAAAAAGAAGATAAGTCTATTGAGACACAATTATTTAAAAATTCAGAAAAAATAGAAGAAGTGATGGATTTTATTATGAATTATATGGAGAATAATGAAATGAAAACAGAAAAAAGAAATACCGAAGCTTTAAATACTTCCAGAAAAAAAGAAAAAAATTACCGTGATATGTAAAGTAAAAGAACTGTTTTATGAAAAAAAATTATAAACTATGAATAAAATATGTATTTTCAAATTAAAAGAGACTATTTTTATAGACTTTTATAAAAAAAGATTATAGATATAACATTTTTTATCTTATGGAATAGTCTATTATTTCTATTTTATACTGTCAAAAAATAAAAATAATTTTAAATTTATATAGTTTACTTAATTAAATATTAATTTTCATATATATTTTCATAAAATAAATATTGAAAAAATTTAAAAAAATGGTAAAATAATAATATGAAAAAAAGAAAATTTGAAATTATAAAAGAAAGGCAAAAAAATGAAAAGTTCAAAACCTGTTAAAAATATTTTTTTGAATTTATTTAATAATATATATTTTAATTTTTTGATAAAAAATAAAATATATAAAACTATTTTTTGCTGAATTTCCTAAATTTAATAAAAATATAAGTAAAAGGAATTTCTATGATTATGATGACGGTAAGTTAAACAACAATAAAACATTCATAAAGGAAGTTCTAGAAATAATAAAACAAAATAGCCGGTTTGCAGGATAAAGGGGGTCAATATGAAAGACATAATAAAATTTAAAGAAATGGAAATATTTGTTTTTATATTGAAGCCTAAGCTGATGTTGACAGAATATTATTTTTACAGCCAAAATCTTCATGAAATAACAGGATTTCTAAATTTTATGAATGACAGGAAATACAAAAATAACTATTACCTATATACAGAAACGGTATTTACTGTTAATGGAAAGGAAATAAAAACTAAAATAGTTGATGAAGATTATGAAGATAAAATGATTATCGATGCAAGAGGTCATCTTGTAAATTTGAATACGGTGATTGATCGGATAAACAGATTTAATTTCCGTAAAATAAGAAAAAATAAGTTTAGTAAGATATTCATAATGGAGCAGATGGATAAGTATGAATAAAGGAGTTAGGTATATGGAAAAAGAAAATGAATTTCTTATAATAGAAAATCTTACACAGGAAGAAATGGATAAAAGTTTTGAAAAATTTAAAAGGTATATAATAAAAATGTTTGCAGATTTTAGAAAAATTAATAATCAAAGTGTTAAAGTGACAGATTTGAGCTATAACATTGAAAAATTTATAAAAATCAATATGGACGGTATTTTTTATCTTGAAGGGAAATATGTAAAAGAATACTCATTTGATATACAGAAAAGCTTTTATACAAACAGTACTGAACTTACCGATGTTACGTTCCGTAATCCGATAACAGGTATAAATACGGTTTTTGCTCTTGTTATAAAGGATATAAAGGAGTTTACTAAAAAGTCCGATTTAGTTTATAAAGATGCTGTAAATATTAATATAATTGATGATTTTGTAAGATTTACGGATAGATATTTTCTTGATTTTATTAATGTTTATAGCTTGATGGATTTTAACTGCCTATATATAAAGAAGTATGGCAGAATAATACAGGTTATAGGAGAAAATAATTCTGAAATGGGGAATGATTATGAGCTGTTATCTTCTATGAATTTTATAGGAAGTGAAAACAGGAAAAATTTTCATAATATTGAAGAGATTTTGGAGTTGAAGTTTCTTGAAGACATTTCTTATGAAGAATTGGAAAAACAATATAAAAAATCTGTTGCTGAAAAGATGTGATAAAAATGAAACTTTACATATTACCTGGATTACTTATAATAATTGAAATAAGCTTTTTAGTGTATGTTATTGCAAGAGATTGTAATAAATCTTTCAGAAAAGTTGCAGAAAATATGAAAGAAAAAATTATTGAAAAAATGAAACTGAATCTTAATACGGAAACAAAAGATTTTTCAAAAAGAAGTTATCTAATTCTTTTTGGAATAGTGGGTTTTACGCTTTTTATGGATAATAAAATGGTTGTTGTAATTTTAATTACGGTATTTATGATTTTTCTTTTAAAATTAAGGATATCGTATGAAAAATTTGAAAAGCTTTTTATACATTATAAACCTTCTTTGAAAAAATACAATATATATCTGTCGATACTTCTTTTGATACAGACAATTACAATAATTTTGACAGTTTTATTTGCAGGTTGAGGGAGAGAAAAGAAAAATGTCGGATATTATACTTAATATAAATTCAGAAAATTACAATTATATCATGATTGATAGTATTTATAGGAAACTGTTAAATAGGATAACAGATGTGGAATTTGATTTTAGAAATGATGTAAAAGATGTAATTAATGTAATTGAGAGTATATTTTTAATAAATGTTAACGGAAATAATATAAAACTGGAAAGCAGATTTTTTTTACACCTTCTGGTTTTTGGTTATTTCATTGAACTTGAAAACAGTGAAAATGAAGGATTTTATAAAGTAATATTGAATAACTTTATTAAGGAAAATATGGAATCTTACGAAGAAAAATTACGAAAAATACGAAAAATAAGTGGAATGCATTTTGAAAATGAAAGCAGAAAAAAATTATACGATTTATTGAAAGATATTTATAAAGTCAGTGAGCAGATTTTTGTATTGATTGTTAGTGATGTTGGGAAAAATCAGAGAGATAAGATATTAAAACAAGTAATTCAAAAGTTTAACTCATCTAACAGAGAACTGGATAGTATAATTAAAGAAAAAGTTTCAATGGATATAAAGATAAGAAAATGTTATGACGAAATTGAAAGAATATTTGATACATTCAATATTACAGAAATTAAAGAATATAATACAGAGGAAATCAATATCGGAACGTATCTTTTAAGGATAATAAAAGACAGTATAAAAGCTATATATATTAATCTCATTATAGAAAGGGAGAATCCTGAGAACAGTTTAAAAATTTTTTTTAATTCCAATACGTGGTTTATTTATTTTTATAGCTTACTTATTACAAGGTATAAACAAGATAAATCTAATCTTTTAAAGCTCAGTCAAAATATGGATTTTTTGAAATTTGGAGCAGATACATATACTGTAAATAAAGTTATGAGAGATTTTATAGAAAAAAATAATTTGAAAGAAATGAAAAAAGAACTGAATCCGGAAATTTTCTATTTTCTTTTAGCAACGGGGTGTGGCAATAAAAGTATATACAGTACTACTTCCATAGACGGAAGCTGTATATCCGAAGTAAATTTTGCGGATGAAAATGGAAATAAAGTGTTTGAAAAGAGTCTGAAAATATATAAATTGAATATCGATTTTGCAATACTTGACTTTGTAAATATGCTTTTCATGAATGATAATAGAAATTTAAAAAGATATATAACAGAGTTTATAGAAAAATTTTATGCAGGGATAGAGCAATACAATGAAATTGAAGAAATATCTGTAGAAGTGGAACAGGCTTTAAGTAATATTTTTAATAATCTTGAAAAAAGTATGACGGTAAAGTATAACGAAATAAAGAACTTATACAGTATGAGTACAAAACGCCAGAAAATAAATATGATAAAAGAATTTATAAATATTCTTATACAGAAAGTAAATAAGGACCTTAACAGTAAAAAAAATATACTGAGAAATTATAAAATAGCAGTTGAATATCTCGAAAAACATATGAAATGCGAAATTCAGATAAGTAGAGATAAAATTTCTAAAGATGATATATTTATAACTCATAATCTTACAGATAATATAAGACTCGAAAATGAGAAAATAATGAAAAAAATAATGAAAACCGATTTCAGAACAATTGAAGAACTGATAAGCGGATATTCGGCAGATATCGAGAAAATAAATGGAAAAAGGAATGAATCTGTGGAAATTCTCAAAGAAAAGCTCATAAAAAAGTATAAGAATAAAAGCAAAATGGCTGTAAAAGTCAGCATAGGAACAGACATAAATGAGCAGGACGATACAAATCTTATTATATATATGAAGATTTTCTTTCTTATAATTATTTACAATAAGATAAAAAATAGTGATTACTTTCTTAAATTAAACGGGAAATTAAAAAAAATATATTTAAGTGTTGTGACGGATGTAATATATATGTTGAATTTAAAAGATAATTTCTTAATACAGAATTTAACTTCTATAAAAGAATATGATTATCTCCGAGAATTTTCCGAAAAGACGGAAAGTTATTTTCTTTCACTACATTTAAATAATGAAGAAAATATAAAAAAAATCAATCGGGAAACAGTAAAGGAAGCCGAAGAACTTCTGGAAGTCTTCAGAGATGCTCTGATGGACAGTTATTTTTATTATGAGGAAAGTTGTAGCGAATTAAGGGGAAGTGAAAATATTTTCGGAGAAAAAGAACAATATTCGGCAACTTTCACTATGAAAAATAGAAATACATTTGATAAAGATATGCAAAATACTGTGGATTGTTTGATTCGATCTTTTGATTTGAACAAAATATTTGTCTAAGGAAGGAGATTGTGGTGAAACTCAATAAAAACGACTTGATAAAGGAATATTCCGAAAAAGAGAAAATTCCCTTTTCAAAAAGTAAGAAACATTTTAACAACATTTTCAAATTGCTTTCGCAGGAAATAAAAAAGGGGAATACTGTTATGATAAGTGGACTGGGGAAATTTATTACAGATGAAGAAGGAAAAAGGATTTTTAAACCTTCCATGATATTAAAAAATAAAAAAGAAGAAGATTTGAGTTAATTTTAATTAATAATCTAATTAAAAGGAAAAAAGAAAGGAAAACATCAGATGAAGAAAAAGCTTGAGCTATTTATTGAAAACAAGCATAGTGAGTTAAGAAAAGTAATGGATGATACGAGAATTTCCAATTTTCTTGAAAAAAATGAACTGGACGAAATTTATGATGATAGATTTCTTGATAATAAACCGCTTGTTATGAAGTTTCTCGAAATACTTCTTTGTATGTATTTTCAGCATAAAGGGGAGAAAGTTATTATGAAAATAAAGATTGAAAAGCTTGAAAAAGAAATCAGTGAATTAAGAAAGAAAAAACAAAGGGAAGGATAGAAAATGACTCTGGTAGGAACAATTTTTTTCAATAAAGAGAAAATAAATTTTCTGTTCACAATGGGAGAATTTGGGAAGAAAAAGATTTATCTTGAATATAAAGGAAAAATGTATGATTTACGATATCTGACTAATACATTTAAAACTGAAAGTTTCTTTTTAGCTATAAAGACATATTATGACAATGGTACATTTGAAAAGCATGTTAAAAAAGTTTTAGATAGTCCGGAGTCGGAAAAACAAGTATTCAAATTTATTGACCTTGTTATAGAGATGCAGTTATCTGATAAAACAGAACACAATTCAATAATAACAAAAATAACGGAACTGGAAGTTGAGTTTGATGAAGAAGAAGCTAAATTTCTTATTATAGCAGTTACCGGAAATAAAATAGTACATAAAAATGAAAACAATATGAGCTTTTTTTATAAAAAAGTTAAAATAGAACTCGGTTATTACAGTTCGAATTTAAACAAAATTATAAATCTGATAGGCTCGTATATAGATATAAAAAAAGGATATCGGATAGTTGAGATATTTGAAATGAGTGATTTAAGATGTTTTACTGAGAGAAAAGAAAAAACGTTGTCAAATTTTGAAGAAACAGGACTTTTTTCTTTAAAACATAACGGAATAATTGATAATACGGTTAAAGAAAAGTTATATGAAGAAATAGAAAGCAGGCTAAACGATATTGTAAGTTATGAAATGTTGAAAGAATTGGTAGAATATTAAAAGGAGAAAGAGCATTTATGAAAAATTTAAAATTGAGAATAATAATATTATTATATTTTGCGGTTTTGAATGTTTTTGGTAAAATACCGTTTTCAGTGAGGATTGAAAATCAGTCTTTTGAAACGGTTCACAGACTTCCAGGTTTTAAAAATGAAGTGAGAGACGGTATAAATTCTTATACTGTAAAAGTTCTGAAAGCAGATGAGATAACGGAGGATTATTTTATTTTTGGAAAGGACGTAGTAATAAGAAGTGATTTGTATACTTATTCTACAACAAAATTTGAAAATGCAAATCTAAAAAATTATGAAGATGAAAACTCTATAAGATTTAAGAATAATGTATATTTTAGGAAAGGTGCAGTAATAAATTTCAGAACAAATGTAGAAAAAAATCTTGGAGATTTTATAAATTTTGAAAGTATATCCCTTGAAGGTAGTGAATTGTTTATAGATATAGCGGATAATTCGGAGATCCCGAGATTTTTAAAAATACCTTTATTTGTAGTTCCTGAAAATGAAATAACTCTTAATGAATTTAATGTAAGGTTGATAAAGCCTCTTATAATAGGAGAAGCGGAGTATGTAATCAAAAGTGAAAGTACGGGAAAAGGGAAAATACTTTATTTTATAGAACCGCTTTATAAAAACGAAGAAATTGCACAGAAATATGCACTTATGGAACGGAAATGCATTGATGTAAAACATGGTATTAAAAAACTGCCGGAAACAGCTCTTATAAGGGAAAAAATAACTACATTTAAAGAAAAAGGAAAAAGATTTATATTTACAAGTAATATTATAGATTTATTTATCAAATAGGAGAGGAAAATGAGAAAAATTATATGGATTCCGATACTGATTATAGCAGTTTCAATTTATGGAAAAGTTAAAATTGGAAGTTCACATTTTATACAAAGAACATTTACAACGGCAACTACTGAAAATGCTAAAAGTGTTCTTGACAAATATTTTTCCGATTTTGAATTTGGAAACAGAAAATACAGGCTTCTTTTGACTGATGATAATAGAACATATTATTATATTCAGGAAAAAATCGGACGATATAGTAACATAGGGGTTTTATTTATCCCAAAAGGGAAAAGGATAATTTGTCAGAAAGAAAAATTCTGGATTACTTCGGTTTTCTTTGATAGTAACGGACAAGTGAAAACTTTTGCGAGAAAAGAAGGAATATGTACTAAAAAATCAGCTGAAAGAGTTCTTACATTACCGGGAAAAATGGATATGTCCGAAATAGAAAGTCTTAATATAAATTTTGCTGAAAAGGTGTTTATAGACAAGAAAAATGCCGAAAAAATATTCAAATAAAGGAGAGAAAAAGAAATGAAAAAACGACCGATCTTTTCATCTCTTATGGATGAAATGGAAGTAATGGGAGTACCGTTGACTACATTTAAAATTATAATGGGACTTACGGGTATGCTTTATCTGATTACTCGAAATTTTATGTGTTTTGTAATTGCATGGCTTCTGATGATAGCTTGCCGTCTTATATGTTTTTCAGATATGTACAAGATAGATTTACTGTTTAAGCATTTAAAGGAAGAAGACAAACTTGATGCATAAATGTAAATGATATTTCATTGTAACGGATTTAGGGGTTAAAATTTTTTAAATAAAATTCCTTTGAAGTATATATGGTTTAATTAAAATTAAAAAAATAAAGAAAAAATTATGAGAAATAAATATTGAGGAAATAATATATTAGGGAAAGAAGAACGGAAAAAATGGTAAGGCGAATTATCCTGCCGGCATTAGCTGCTATATTTAGTATTAATGCAATGGCAGATGAATTTTTTCTTGGAGGACATTATAATTTTCAAAGAAAAACAGATGTTAATATTAATGGAACTAAGAAAATCAGTCAAGGGTTTAATCTCAGAGCTGAATGGCTGCCCTTTGAGAAAAATAACTTTAAAGTGGGAGCAGGTGTAGCATACGAATTTAATTTTAAACAGAAAAATGATAAGACAAAAGAAACTTTAGGGAATATTGCTTCAGTATATGGAGGGGTCAAACCTGAATGGAAAATTAACAGTGAATGGAAAGTGTATAATAAATACAAGCTTGGACTGTCATTCAGTTCAGAAAAAAATTTTGAAAGAATGGGGACATATGTTAAAAGTTCGGGGATTAAGTCAAGATTATATACGGGAATTGAAGCCGGGTTCGAGTGGAAAAACTTTTCGTTAGGTTTGATTTATGATATAGATCATAACGGTGTGAAGTATGAAGGAAAAAGCTCCAGAGTTCATCAATTGGGAATAACGATAGGATATGTATTTGATAATGGAAAAACAGAGAAATCGGAATTTATATCTATGCTTCCTGTAAAAACCGTATCAGGAGTTGAGAAAAAGGAAACTCCGCAATCAGTTTTAGATAAAGAAGAAAAAAATAAAGAAATAAATAAAAAAACAGAAACGGACTATAGAAAATGGTTTAGTTTTGATGAAGAAATAAATAAATAGTTCATATAATAAAAAGGAGAAAAAATGATGAAAAAATTTAAAAACATTTTAACAGGAATACTGATTATATTAGGGGTAGGATTTCATGGAAATGCAGTGGCTAAAAATAATTTTTTAAGTGATGAAGCAATATCAAAAATGCAAGTAAAAAAACTCATATCAGGAAAGCAGGATGCAATAAAGAGAGTTGCTACAACTTTTGATTTTTATACAGATAGTATTTATGATGTTTATGTGACACCTGATTTTGTAACAATGATTAAGTTTGAGCCTGAAGAGGATATAGTAGCAGTTATAGGAGGAGACAATACAAATTTTGAAATGGAGCAGGAATTTGGAGGAGCTGACAATTCAATTTATCTTTTTATAAGACCGACTGATTTGGATATAACGTCAAATGTAAATGTAATGACAAATAAAAGAATATATATGTTTAATCTTTATTCCACTCTTGAAATATTCAATCCTCTTGTAAAATTTAATTATCCCGTTGCAGGGAATACTATGAAAACGACAGTTATTACAAGAAATGACAGAAATATGTCATCTGTAGGCAAAAATTCTATAATGGTAGATTTGGAAAAGATAGATTCCAATTATTTAATATCAAATAAAAATCTTCCTTTTTCTCCTACACAGGTATTTACAGATGGAGTAAAAACTGTAATAATAATGCCTGAAAATATACAAGAAGCTCCTGTAATAATGGTTAAAGGTGTAGGAAGTAAGGAATTTGAAGTAGTAAACTTTGAATATGAATTTAATAAAATAATTGTACATAGAAAAATTACTGAAGCTGTTCTTAAATTAGGTAATAAACAACTGACTATAAAGCATAGATAGAAAAGGGGACAAAAAAATGTATAATAATAGAAATGATGATTATAATATGGATATAATGGCTGATGATACGGATGAAATACAGTTTTTTGATGAAGATGAGGATATAGGTAATATATCCGATTTTGAAGAAGACGAAGAAAAAAATCAGAAAGGAAACTTTTCTTTCGACGGAAATGATAAAAGAAATAAGGAAAAGAAGCCCCTTGATAAGAAAAATCTTCTTGTAATTGTGATAGCGGCAGGAATGTTTCTTATACTGGGACTTCTTGCCATACCGGGAATGATAAAAAAATCTGCAGAAAAAAAACAGACTGAAAGTGTACAGAACAAAAGTGAAGAGCAACCGGTATATACAGGAGAAACAGATTCTATTACTGCGAATGAAACAGGAAATCTTGATGTAGGAGGACAGCAAACACAGGATGCGACAATAAATATAAACGAGCCGTGTGATACTGCTAATCCCGATAATCCGGCAAATATAAATAATCCTAACTGTGCCAATATAATCACGAGTCAGGGACAGAACCAGAATTTTCCTCCTGCAACGGTACAACAGCAACAAGCTCCTGCATATTCTTCAAGTCCATCAGTAATACAGGAAATTCCTGAACCGTATAAGCCTGAACCTTATCAGTCGAGAAATATACAGAAGCCGTCATCAGGTTCGTTAAATTCCTTTTCAGGAGGGAATTCATCTTCAGGAGGAAATTTGTCGAATGGACGTTCAAATATACAAGCTTCCAATAACGGAAATACATTACAGGGTCAACAGGGAATACAGAATGAGACAGGAGGCGGTCGGCAGCAGATAAGAGTAAGACCTAAGATACAGCCAAAAGCTGACGGAGTAAATACATTTTCACTACAACAGGGAAGTTATATACCTATTGCGATAACTACTCAGATGAATAGTGATAATCCATCATATTTTATGGCGATAGTGTCGGAAAATGTATATTCCAAAGATGGAAGGCATAAAATACTTATACCTATGGGAAGTAAGCTGATAGGGAATTACATGGCTTTAAAGAATAATAATGATACGAGAATGTTTATGGTAGTGGATAAAATAATACTTCCTAATAATAGAATAATAGCATTTGATAATGCCAATATAATAGACCTTAAGGGTGAAATCGGAGCAAAAGGTCAGCTAAATACGAAGTTTCTCCAAAGATTGGGAAAAACTCTTCTTGCCGTTTCATTCAGTGTTGCAGACTTTATTCTTGATTACAGGAAAGCAAAAGCTTTGGCGAGAAATTCCGACAGGGTTACGAGAGCTACTTGGGAAGCTCTTGTAAATGATCCCGTCGATTCTGTAAGGGATACGATGGATGTTATAGATAAATCTTGGAATTCCGTAAAAAATCGTATAAAAATTCCTATTGGAACAAGGCTTAATGTTCTTACAGGAAATGAAATAGTTCTTGAAGAATATAGAAAACGAACTTACTAGTGAAAAATTCCGTTTGTATCAAGAGAAATTTCAGGATATGGAATTATGTGATTTTAAAATAAGTTAAAAAATCCATAATAAAGTTTATAATATTTTTTATCAATATTTACAGTGAGATAAGTTTAAAGTGAACTGAAAATAATATGATAATTATTTCGTATAAAGTCAGGTGGACTTTAAAATGAGTTTCACTGTATTGTTTTAATACAGTTATTTTAATAATATAAGATAAAACATACGACCTCTCAAAGTTAAATCTGAAAGGAAATAACTTAAGAGGTCGATTTTTATATTGCTTAATAAGACACCAAAATTTTTTCAGAAAAATTTGAAAAGTTTTAAATCTTGCAAAACATAAAAATAGATATATTATATAAATATAGGGAGAGGTATATATGATAAAAAAAAGACATTTTGATATTATAAATTTTATTTTAAATTCGGGAAATCAAGCAAGTATAAAGAATATTTCAGAACTGTATGATATAACAGATAGAAGTATAAGATATGATATAGATGAGTTAAACAGTTTTTTTCAAAAGAAATACGGCAGGGAAATAATAGAAGTTGCTAATAATAAATTAGACATACTTTATTCAGAGGAAAAAATAAGAGAAAAAATAGAAAATATAAAACTTGAAGAATATTCCATGTCCGAAGATGAAAGAGTGGAGTTACTTAGTTATGAGATTTTTCTTTTAAAAAATCATTTTATATTAAATTACTTTTCAAGAAAGTATAATTTCAGTAAATCGACTTTAAGACAAAGCCTTAAAAAGTTAAATGAAAGGACTTCGAATTATAATGTTTCAATAGATATGGATAATAAAGGATATAAAGTAAATGGAAATGAAATAGATATAAGAAAGTATATTATCAATATTTTACGTTATTATTTTAAAATAACAAAGGAAAATAGTCTGAAGTATGTTTTGTTTAAAAAGATTGTGGAAGAATTTTTAAATGTTTCCCGATGGAAGCGCTTTACAAAAATAATAAGGGATATTTCTGAAAAAACGAAAAAAATTGTTAGTGATGAAGCATTTGAAACTTTGGAGATTTTTTTATCAGTTTCAGAAATTAGGAATAAAAAAGGAAAACTTATAAAAAATGAAGTGGAAAATAGGAATTTTTTGATAAGAACTCCTGAGTTTAGAGAAATATCGAAAATTTTAAAGAAAACAGAAAATATTTATAAAAAGGATATACTTTATTTTACTGATTTTTATTTAGGTTCTTATTCTTATAATTTGGAATATTCATATTTTCTTAACTGGATTATGATAGAAAGCATGATAGATAAGTTTTTGGAAAATTTGAGTATAAAATTACAGATAAATTTAAGCAGAGATGTGATACTGAGGAAAGAACTCCTGAATCATTTAAAACCGGCAATTTATAGAATGAAAAATAAATTACCGTTAACAGAGTCGATTTTAGAAGATGTAAGAAATACTTACTCTAATTTATACGAAAAAACGGAGGAAAGTTTAAAAAATATTTCTCGCTTTATAAATATTCCTTTTGATAATGAAGAAACTGCATTTATAACGATAATGATTCAAAGGGCTGTAGAAAGGAACAATTCGGGACATATTTCTCAAAAAGAACCGAAAGTCCTAATAGTATGCGGTCTCGGATATAGTAGTTCAAGATTTTTATATGAAAATATTAATAATCGTTTTCAAGTAGATATAATTGATATTATCCCTTTTAATCAGTTGGAAAAGTATGATTATTTAAAAAAATCCGACATTGTCATATCTACATTGGATTTCAGTCTGGAAGGAATAGATGTTATAACGGTTAATGCTATTATGAATGAAGAAGATATTATAAAATTAAAAAACTATGGATTAGTAGAAAGAAAAAGAAAAATAAAACTGTCTGAATTATTAAGTTCCATAAAAAATATTTCTGATGAAGAAAAACTAAAAGAAAAACTAATGGCTAATTTCGGAGAAAATATATATGATGATACAAAACAGAAAAAAAACGGGGAAAAAAGTTTTAGAAATCTGATATGTTCAAGTAGTATAAGGTTAAACGTGGAAGTTGGAACTTTAGATGAATTGATAGAACTTACAGGAGAGATAATGGTCAGTTCGGGACTTGTAACTGAAGAATATATCGAAGAACTGAAAAATCAGGTTACTCAATATGGGAAATACATTTTAATAACTGACAGGACAATCTTACCTCATGGTCAACTTCTGAAAAATGTTAAAAAAACGGGATTTTCAATAGTAACTTTAAAAAATGGAGTTGAGTTTTTTGGAAATAAAATAAAAATTGTAATATGCCTTGCTTCAAGGAATAAAGATGAACATCTTCAGGCGGTTCTTGAGCTGAATGAATATCTTAAAAAGACTGAATTTGAAGATGAATTGTTAAGCAGCAAAACTTCTCAAGAAGTGATGGATTATTTAAAATATTTGGAAGAACAGGAGATAGAATAATGAAAGATTTTATAAATAAAGAAAATATTATACTTAACTTTGAAACAGAAAATAAAAGTGAGGTAATAAGAAAAATGGTAGATACTATATCTGATCATGTGCTTATTGACAGAGAAAGATTTATTGAAGATATTTTAAAAAGAGAGGAAATCGAAAATACCGTTGTAGGGTTTAAAGTGGCTGTTCCACATGGAAAGTCAGACTATATAAAATATCCTAAAATAGTTTTTGCAAAGCTGAAAAATGAAATATTTTGGGGGGATAATGAAGAAAATGTAAAATACGTATTTTTGTTGGGAATTCCTTTATTCTCTGCCGGTGAACATATAGATATTTTAATGAAGTTGTCTAAGAAGATTCTTGATGAAAAATTTAGAGAAAATCTGGGAAAAAAGAATGATAAAAATGAAATATTAAAATTAATTTTAGAATAAAGGAGATGGAAAAAACATGAAAAGAATTGTTGCAGTATGTGCTTGTCCTATGGGACTTGCACACACATTTATGGCTGCTGATTCACTGGAAAAAGCGGCAAAGGAACTGGGAGTGGAAATTAAAGTAGAAACTCAGGGAGCTGACGGTATTCAGAATGAGCTGACAAAAAAAGATATAGCCGAAGCTGATGCTGTAATTTTGGCTTTGGCAATTACACCTCAAGGTATGGAAAGATTTGAAAATTCTGATTCTTACGAGATAACTTTAAAAGAAGCTATAAGAGAAGGTAAAGAAATTTTAGAAGAAATAATAAATGAACTTTAATTCTAAAAAATAGAGGAGGTATTTAAAATGGCTAAATTGAAAAGAAGAAAAAACGGTTTCTGGCAGGAGTTTTATAAACATCTGATGACGGGAATATCATATATGATTCCTGTATTAATAATGGGAGGACTTATAGGAGCATTTTCACAAGTTGTTCCTTATGTAATTTTTAAAATTGATCCGAGTATTTCTATACTTGATGCCGTTAAATCAGGACAATACACAGGAATGAGTTTGCAGTTATTGAAATTGGCTTCGCTTATGGAAAGTTTCGGATTTACACTTTTTGGATTTGCTATTCCTATGTTCGCTGCATTTGTTGCTAATTCAATAGGAGGAAAAACTGCACTTGCTGCGGGCTTTATAGGAGGATATGTAGCAAATAAACCGATAGCTGTAATAAGTCAGGTTGAAGGTGTGTGGGATAAAATTACTCCTGTTCCGTCAGGATTTTTAGGTGCATTTGCCATTGCACTTGTTGTAGGGTATTTTGTAAAATATTTGAATAAAAGTATAAATTTGCCTAAAAACTGGTTGGCATTTAAGTCAACATTCCTTATTCCTTTACTATCATCTCTTTTCTGTATGGTAGTGATGATTTTTATTATAACTCCAATAGGGGGTTGGATAAACTTACAGATAAGGGCATTACTGCAAGCTGCAGGAGCTGCAGGTGAATATGTGTATGCTCTTGTATTATCGGCTACAACCGCATTTGATTTGGGCGGTCCTGTAAATAAAGCTGCCGGATTTGTGGCTTTAGGTTTCACAACTGAAAAAGTGCTGCCGATAACAGCGAGAACAATAGCAATAGTTACTCCGTCAATCGGATTGGGTCTTTCAACGCTGATAGATAAAAAGCTTGTAGGGAGAAAAGTTTATAACAGTGAGTTTTATGATGCAGGAAAAACTTCAATTTTTCTAGCTTTTATGGGGATTTCAGAAGGAGCGATACCTTTTGCTTTAGAAAATCCCGGATTTACCATTCCTTTATATGTTGTTTCGTCAGTAATCGGTGCATTTTCAGGTATTGCTCTTGGAGCTGTACAATGGTTTCCTGAATCGGCAGTATGGGCATGGCCTTTAGTGAAAAATCTTCCTTCATATATTATAGGTATAGCTGTAGGTTCGATTATTATAGCGGTGTGTAATGTTTTATATAGAAATAAGCTGATTAAAGAGGGCAGATTGGAAGTGGATGAAGATTAAAATGAAAAAAAAATATGATTTTCCTATAATTCCCCATACTCATTGGGATAGAGAATGGTATTTTACTACATCACGTTCAAAAATATATTCTCTGAACCATTTCAGGGAAATATTCGATGTCCTTGAAAAAAATCCTGATTTCAAATATTTTTTACTGGATGCCCAATTATCAATTATAGACGATTATCTGGAATTTCATCCTGATGATGAAAGAAGAATAAAAAGGCTTGTTTCACAGGAAAAACTCATAATAGGGCCGTGGTATACACAGACTGACCAAATGGTAATAAGCGGAGAATCCATCATAAGGAATTTGTATTATGGTATTGAAAGAGCAAAATATTTCGGTAACTATATGAGAATAGGATATATGCCTGATTCTTTCGGTCAGTCGGCACAGATGCCCCAGATACTTAATGGTTTTAATATTTTTCATAATACGTTTAAAAGAGGTCTAAGTGATAAATGTTACTCTAAAAATGAATTTTATTGGGAAGCTCCTGATGGAAGCCGTGTATTTAATGTGTATTTGGACAGATATGGTAATTTTGTTTATTTCACTTCAGAGGAAGACAGTTTAAATTACATTGTAGAAAAACTGAAAGATGAAACTGACAGAAGGTCGAATGTAGGAATTTTAACATTGTTTAATGGAGAAGACCAACGTCCTATAAGAAAAAATCTTCCTGAAATTATAAAAAAACTGAATAATTTACATAAAGACTGTAACTTTTATTTTTCCACTATAGACGGAACAATGAAAAAAATGGAAAACAACGGCTTTTCTTATGAAACAGTAAAGGGAGAAATGACTTCAGGACAGTTCAGTAGAGTACATAAATCTATTTACTCTACTCGTGCCGACCTGAAAATAAAAAATAACAAAAATGAAAATTATATTGTTAATGTATCCGAACCTTTAAATACAATAGCTTATAAACTGGGATTTACATATGAAAATAGAGTTTTTGAAAAAATATGGAAACTTATGGGAGAAAATGCAGCACATGACAGTATAGGAATGTGCAATTCAGACGAAACGAATAAAAATATAGAATATAGGTACGATACTGTCAAGTCGTTGGTAGATAATCTGAATGAACTTAAAATGAGGGAAATAGGTTCGGGGATTCCTGAAAAAGATGTATTTCAATTTCAGATTTACAATTTTCTGCCATATGAAAAAAGTGGAATTTTAAAGGCTGAAATTTTTACTCCATTTGATGATGTCGAAATTTATGATATTACCGGTAATGTTCATGAAAGTGAAATTCTGAAAAGTGTAAAACTGGAAGAGCGGATAAAAAATAAAATGAAATCTGAAGTAGGGTTTAATACAAATGATGAACCGAAATGGATAAAAGAAAATGTTGAAATATATAAAACTTCGATTTTGATTTATGCTAAAAATATTCCCGCTATGGGATATAAGACATTTTTTATGAGAGAAAGAAAAAAGAATGAGAACGGATACAAGCCTGTTTCAAAAATTGATTCAACAATAAAAGAACAAAACTCCATTGAAAATAAAATTTTAAATGTGACAGTTTGTGAAAACGGTTCACTTATTATGAAAAATAAAAAGGAAAATATTACAAAGAAAGGTTTTCTTATTTTGGAAAGTTCAGGTGATGACGGCGATACTTATGATTATTCAGAGCCTTATAATGACAGAATACTAACAAGTGGAAATTCTAAAACTGAAATATTGGAAGTAAAAAATAATCCTCTTTTAAGTAAAATAAAATATTCTCTGAAAATGTCGTTGCCTTATAATTTAGCTATGAGGGGGAAAAATAAAACTAACATTGAAACGGAATTTATTGTGACATTGTTTTTGGAAAAAAACAGTTCTCTTTTAAGAGTAAATATAGAAGTTGAAAATAAATCCATAGAGCATCGGGTACGAGTATTATTCAACACAGGAATAGAAAGTGTTGAATCTATTGCCGATCAACAGTTCGGAATAATAAGAAGACCTGTTTATTTGCCTGAAGTAGAAAACTGGAAAGAAAACGGATGGAATGAAAAACCTCGAACTATAGAACCTATGCAATCTTTTGTTTCTCTTGGAAATAAGTGTGAAAATGTGAGCATTATAACTGATTGTGTCAGAGAATACCAGATAATAGGAGAAAAATATGATACGATAGCCCTTACATTATTCAGATCCGTTCCTAAAATGGGAAAATCCGACTTGAAAGATAGACCGGGACGGGCATCGGGCATGGCTGATTGGGAAACTCCCGATGCACAACTGTTAAAAAAAATGGAGTTTAATTTCGGAATTTTTATAGAAAAAGGAGAGTATTGTTCTGCAAAAATTGCAAATGCAGCTAAGGAATATTTGACGCCTTTTCAATATTATCAAGCTGCAGAATTTAAAAATGTGGATTTATTCTTTTTAATGAATAAACCCGATATTCAGAGGTTACCTTTTAATTATTCATTGTTTTCATTTGAAAATAGAAATTGTGTTTTGAGTACGGTAAAAAAGGCTGAAAAGGAGAAATCCGTTATTATCCGTATTTATAATCCTGATGACATATTTAAAACTGATTTTGATATGAAATATAATGAGGGGACTTCAGATGTATCTGTAGTAAAATTTGATGAAGAAACTGTTATAAATAATATTGGTTTTACTATTATCGGAGATGAAAAGAATTCAGAGAACAGTATAAGAATTAATGAAGTGAAAACTTGCCAGGCTTTAAGTATTAAAGTGAAATAGGGGAAAAATAGGAAATAAAGAAAAAAGATTGTGTAAATAAAGAAGTTTAAAATCTTTACACAATCTTATTTATTATTTTTAATTTATAAAATAGATATTATTAAAAATATCATTAAAAAAAGCCTAATGATTTTTTGAAAGACAGTTTTCTCCTAATTTTTGTTTAAATATTTTGAGATATTCTTTAGAATGAGTTTGTCTTTTAACTTTCGTATATATAATAATTGAATTAAAATTTTAAACTCAGAAGATTTAAGTATATAAATAAAAATTCACTACCTTGTTTGAAGCACTGAATTATTTATAGAAAATAATTACCATGCAGAATTAGTTAAAACTTCCTCTCCGTATCCTCCATTAAGATTTTGAGAATTAGTGGAATTGTAAGCTCTTTGAACACGGATTCCTCTAATTCCAAGCTCTTTTGCAGCTAAAATATCGTCATCACTATCTCCGTAATGAATAGAAACATTGTGTTTTTTAATGTAAAATGATTTGTCATATTTATATCCCCCCGTAGGAGTGGCACCGGTATACTCCACATAGACCTCCTTAGGTAAATCAAAATATTTTTGTAATGTTTTAGAGAGTTTCGTTGATGTGTAATTTTTATCTTTTGAATGTTTAGTTCTACCTGTTATAAAGAATATGTTGTCTCCTCTTTCCAAATGCATTTTTATGAGAGATTTTGCAGATTGTTTGGGAATAGAATGTTCATCACCGTTTTCGGCAACATAATCCCAGAATTTTTGATTTTTCAGGTAGCTTCTTTTTCCTCTTTCATGTCCGGGAATCTGAAAATGATATTCGCCATAAATAAAATAACCACTTGAATGAACCAATGTATCGTCGATATCAAAACTCACATTGATAGGTCCTTTTCCTTCCAAACTTTTTTTAATATCATCTACAGAAATAAAGTGAATTGCTTTCTGAACTTTTTCAGTTGTGTAGAATCCTTCATGAGTATAAGGAACTTTAGGTCCTGCTGCAAATAATGAAATAGATGACAAAACCGTTAATATTAAAAAAATTTTTTTCATAAAACCTCCTAAAAGTTAATATAATATATTATATTATATCTTAATTTGAAATTTTTCCAATTAAAATTAAGTTATTTTTTTATTGATTTTTAGAAATTCATTGTATTATTCTAAAATTTTTTCTATTTTTGATTAAAAAATAATGGATAATATTCATATTGACATTCCTGACTATCTAAGTTATCATGTGCATATGGAAAATAAGTTTAATATTGTTAGGAGAAGTTATGGATTCAGAAAATGATTTAGGAAATAAGATAAGGAAAATATATAAAGAACTGAGGAAATCTGAAAAAAAAGTGGCAGACTATATTTTAGCCAACAGATATAAAATAGAAGAAATGGGACTTGAAGAAATTGCCAGAAACAGTAAAGTAAGCACACCAACAGTAGTGAGATTTACAAAGGCAATGGGATATGAGGGATTTAAGGAATTTAGGATTGAGCTATTGAAGTCAGGTAGAGGTGATGTGACTGAAACGGAAAATATAAATTTGTTGTTGGATTTACATGTGACATCTGATGATAAACTTGAAGATATTCCTCTTAAAATAATAGGATTAACAGTGAAGGCTCTTGAAGAAACATTTAAATTTTTAAATTATGAGACATATAAAAAAGCGGTAAAAATGATTGCAGAAGCGAATATAATAGATATTTACGGTGTAGGAAATTCAGGAAGTATAGGGAACGATTTCATGAGCAAACTTCTCAGAATAGGACTTAATTGTCGTGCATATTCGGATAATCATTTGCAGCAGCTATGTGCTTGTCATTTAGGTAAAAATGATTTAGCCATTGCCATATCTCATTCAGGTGAAACGAAAGATACGGTAGATGCTCTTAGAATTGCTAAAGAGTCGGGAGCAAAAACACTTGTTTTGACAAATTTTAAAGCTTCAGTAATAACAAAATATGCGGATATTGTCATGTTTACAGGAGATACCGAAAGCAGCTTTTACAGTGAAACAATGTCTTCGAGGATGTCTCAACTGGCAATAGTAGATATGCTGTATATGGGATTAATAGTGAGCGATTATAAAAAATATACAAAAAGATTGGATAAAATTAATAATTTGACAATAGGAAAAATTTATTAAATGAAAAGCCGTTTAAAGGACTGTATTTAATTTAGAAAAACAGGAATTAACGGTATTTTTATTTTTATAATTTGTATAAAATTTACAAAAATAGATTGACTTTGTAAAAAAATATGGTATACTTTGTATGTAATTAAATTACAAATAAATATTTTTTTGTAAATAAAATACAAATTAAGGAGGAAATAGAAAATGAATAAGATAACATTGACAGAAGTTGTAAGTAGGGGTTTAAAAATGACAAAGGAAAATAGAGCAAGTATGTTGGGGATAGGTCCTATGTCGAAAATGTTGATTAAAGCGGGTATTTTATTAGCAAAAGAAAAGGATTTTCCTTTAATGTTCATAGCAAGCAGAAATCAAGTAGATTCTAAAGAATTAGGAGGAGGATATGTATGTAACTGGGATCAGAAAGCTTTTTCAGATGCAATAAAAAATATAGCAGATGAGACAGGTTTTAAAGGGATGTATTATTTATGCAGGGATCATGGAGGACCTTGGCAGAGGGACAAAGAAAGAAAAGAACATCTTTCTGAAAAAGATGCTATGGAACTTGGAAAACAGTCGTATATAGCAGATTTGGAAAACGGATTTGATTTATTGCATATTGATCCTACAAAAGATCCTTATATAGTGGGAAAAGCTATAGATGTGAATGTAGTATTGAGAAGAACTGTAGAGCTGATAGAGTATGTGGAAAAGGAAAGACTGGTAAGAGGCTTACCTGAAATAAGTTATGAAGTAGGGACCGAAGAAACGAATGGCGGTCTTACATCAGTTGAATCTTATGAATTTTTTATTCAGGAATTAATGAAAGAATTGGACAAAAAGAACTTGCCTCACCCGTGTTTTATAGTGGGACAGACAGGGACACTGACGAGACTTACAGAAAATATAGGTCACTTTAATGCCGAAGCATCGAGAGAACTTTCAGCAGTTGCGGAAAAATATGGAGTAGGCTTGAAAGAACATAATGGAGATTATCAGGATGAGGGAATACTTTTGGGGCATCCTGCTTTGGGAATAACTGCTATGAATGTAGCTCCTGAATATGGAACTGTGGAAACAAGGGCTTATTTGAAGTTGGTAGAACTGGAAGAAATGCTATATCGAGAAAAGGTGATTTCAAAAAAATCAAATTTAAAAAACTGTATAAGAAGAGAGGCGGTTACAAGTAGAAGATGGGAAAAATGGATGACTGACGATACTGTCTCAAAAACAACAGAAGAGCTTTTACAAAATGAGGAAATAATAAGTATAATAACTGATATAAGCGGACATTATACATTTAACAATGAGATTGTAAAAAAAGAAATTGAAAATTTGTTTGAAAATCTGTCAGAAGCGGGGATAAATGCTGAAAAATATGTAATATATAAATTAAAAGAATCTTTGGATAAATATGTGGAATGTTTTAATCTGCCGGGATATACCTCAAGGCTTCTAAGCATGAAATAAAATGAAGGAAAGGAACGGATTAATAATGAAAATAGTCGATTTTCATATTCATTCGGATAATTCTTTTGATGGGGAAAATTCCATAGAAGAAATGTCTCGTAAAGGTTTAGAAATAGGGTTGTCGGAAATATGTTTCACAGAACATTTCAGTGTAGATCCGAGGGATATAAGTTATGGAGTTCTGAATTACGAAAAATATTTTTCAGAAACTGAAAAAGCAAAGGAAAAATTTAAAGGAAAACTTAAAATAAAAAGAGGACTTGAAATAGGAGAACCTCATTTGAAGGAGTACAGAAAAGACTTGGAAAAACAGCTGGAAAAAATGAAAATAGACTTTATAATAGGTTCAGTTCACAATATAAACGGTATGAAATTAAGAAAGTATATGAGTAATAAAAGAAAATATGATGTTTACTATGATTATTTCAATGAAGTTTACGAGATGATAATAAATTCAGATATTGATATAGTGGGACATATGGATTTGATGAAACGCTATGCATATGAAACGCTTGGAAATTATACTTTTGAAGATTATAGGGAAATCATTGAAAAAATTTTAAAAGCAGTGATTAGTAGAGGAATAGGCATAGAAATAAACGGTTCAGGGTATGAAAATAAAGTAGGAGAACCTTATCCTAATACCGATATTTTAAAACTTTATAGAGAACTCGGAGGAGAAATAATAACGATAGGCTCTGATTCGCATTGTTGTGAAAATCTGGCAAAACATAATTTGAAAATATTGAAGTTATTAAAAGAGATCGGTTTTGAAAATGTTTTTACTTACAATAAGAGGAAAAAAGAAGTTTTAAGCATATCAGATATATAAAAAGAAAAAACTATAAACGGAAATACTTTTGTATAACTGTCAAAAATAAAGAAAGGAGGAACTAAAATGAAACTATATATTGACATGGATTTAAAGGATAAGGAAGAAATATTATTTCAACTGAATAAGATAATATCAGAAGAAAATAAACCGGAAACTGAAAAGTATGACAAAAAGGAAGCTCATGGGGTTATTTGAAAATATTAAAAAAAGGGAAGAGCCATTTTTCACAGCTGTAAGATATTCTTTTGCTGTTTTTCAAGGAAAATTTGGGTATGTGGGAGAAGTTTATTTGGGATATGTGAGGTTTTTCAAGGAAATTGTCTGGGAAAACAGAGAAAAAATAAAATATATATTCAGATAGCGGTAAGCGGAGAATAGATATCTTGAAATACTTATAAAATTTATTTACGGAAATACAGGAAGATCAATTTGGAAAAAGGCTGAATAATGCCGACAGAAAAATGAAGTAATAAAGATATGCGGAAAGAGAAAGAAATTAATATAAAATAAAAAGAGAGGTGAAAGTTATGAAAGTAGTCGGAGTGACTGCATGTCCCACAGGAATAGCACACACATATATGGCTCAGGCGGCAATAGAAAAAGAATGTAAAAAACGAGGTTATGATGTACAAGTTGAAACACAGGGAGGAATGGGAATAGAAAATGAGTTGGAGCAGACAATCATAGACAATGCAGATATTGTAATACTGGCAGTGGGAATAGGAATAGAAGGAGAAGAAAGATTTGAAGAAAAGGAAAACCGGGGAAAAGTCATAAGAGTTGAACCGGGAGAAGCAATAAAAAATATAGTTGAAATAATAGATAAAGCGGAAAAACTGTAAATATTAAATTTTATGCTAAATTAAAGAAAGGTGCTGTATATAATGAAAAATAATAAAATATTGAAAGATTTACAGAAAGCATTTAATACCGGTGTATCATTTATGTTGCCTGCGGTTGTGGTAGGAGGGGTGTTTTTGGCAATAGCATTGGCAACAGGTAAACCTACGGATAAGGGAATGGAAGTGACGAATCAATTTATGAAAAATTTGATTGACTTGGGTATTGCAGGTTTTTCAATGATGATTCCTATCCTATCGGGATATATAGCAAATACCATAGCAGGAAAACCTGCTCTTGCTCCCGCAATGATATTAGGGTATGTGGCAAATAATCCTATAGGATCGGGGCAAATAAAAACAGGATTTTTAGGTGCTATGATTATGGGGATTGCTGTAGGATATTTTGTAAACTGGTGTAAAAAATGGAAAGTACCTGCAACTATACGTACAATTATGCCGATACTTATTATTCCTATTGTTACAACATTTGTTCTGGGAATGTTGTATATTTATGTAATAGCTGTACCAATAGGATTTCTTATGAATCGCCTTGTAGATACATTGGGAACTTTACAAGGAGGAAGCGCAATTCTGATGGGAATAATTATAGGTGCAATGACGGCAGTAGATATGGGGGGTCCCATTAATAAAACGGCGACTGCTTTTACACTGGCACTTATGGCGGAAGGAATATATGCACCGAACGGAGCTCACAGAATAGCAGTAGCAATTCCTCCATTGGCTATGGCTTTATCTACATTCATAGATCCTAAAAAATATACTGAAGAAGATAAAGACTTGGGAATTTCAGCCTTTTTTATGGGACTTATAGGAATAACCGAAGGGGCAATTCCTTTTGCAGTAAAAGACATGAAAAGAGTATTGCCTGCCATTATAATAGGAAGTGCGGTAGGAGGAGCTTTAGGAATGGCTAACGGAGTGGAAGCATTGGTTCCACATGGAGGACCTATTGTTTTACCCGTTGTAAACGGAAAGCTTTGGTTTATACTGTCAATGCTCTTAGGAACTTTAATTTCAGTAGCTATACTCCATTTTACAAAGCCCGACATAAATGAAGAAAAGTAAAAAAATCATAAATGAAAGATTTTCAACAATTTAAAAAAAGTCTGTTTTATAAGTTAAAGAACTCTATACTAAGATAAAAAATATATTCAGTCATTTTTATAAAATGGGAAAAAGTAACAGTTTATAATTTTGAAAAAGATATTATTTACAGTTTATAAGTTGCTTTAATTTTTAGAACAGCTTTTTTGTTTGGAGATATATAAAATTTAGAGTTAATTTATTTGAAGTCGGATTATCCGAGTTAATTGTTTTTTCTTTTATAACATGGAGGGTATCAACAATTATTTATATTTTTAATTTCAAAATATAAATAAAAAATGATAAGAAAAAATAAAAAAAAATAAATAACTTGACAAAACGATAAAATAAGGTATATTAAAAATAGAAGAATAATAAAATAGAGAGGTAAAAAATATGGATATAAGAGAGTTAATAAGTGAAAAACTTATCTTCCTTGATTTTAAAGGAGATAATAAGGAAGAAATTTTAAATGTAATGGGAAAATTGATAATGGAAGAAAAAAGACTTCAAAGTGAAAAGTACGGAGAAGAAGAAGCCCTAAAAGGGTTTATGGATTCTGTAAAGGAGAGAGAAAAAGTATTTGCAACAGCAGTAGGGTTTTCTTTCGCAATACCTCATGGGAAATGTAAATATGTAAAACAGGCTTCTATTGCCTATCTTAGACTTGCAAACGAAATAAAATGGTCTGAAGATGAGAAAGTCCGTCATATTTTTATGATAGGAGTTTCAGATGAAAATGAAGGTGAGGAGCATCTGAAAATACTGATTAAATTGTCTACGGCAATATTGGAAGACGACTTCAGAGAAAGATTGGATAGAGCTGAAACAGCAACTCAGGTAATAGAACTGATGAAAGAGTATTCGGAAAAAGAAAAGACAGTTTAAAATAAATTAATATAGAAAGGAAATGAGGGAATCTCATTAAAGGTGAAAAATATGAAAATAGTAGGAGTAACTGCATGTCCGTCAGGAGTAGCACACACATATATGGCAGCAGAAGCTTTGAAAAAAGCGGCTATTGCAAGGGGACATGAAATTAAAGTGGAAACTCAAGGACAGATAGGGCTGGAAAATGAAATCACTCAGGAAGAAGTAAATGTTGCAGATGTAGTGGTTCTGACAACGGATATAGGACTTAAAAATACTGAAAGATTTGAAGGGAAAACTATTGTTAGGATAGGAATAAGCGATCTTGTAAGAAAAGCACCGGTTTTAATAGAGAAAATAGAAGAAGCTCTGAAAAATAGGAAATAGAGGAAACTCAAGATCAGGTATATATGTGAAAATAGAATACAGCAAGTAGAACATAAAATATGAAAAATAAATAGAAATAAAATAGGAAAAGGAGAATGTTATGTTAGATTTATTGAAAAATACTAAACAGCATTTAATGACGGGAGTTTCGTATATGATACCTTTCTGTGTTGCAGGAGGAGTTTTGTTGGCATTGGCGGTGATGTTTTCAGGAAAAGCGGCTGTTCCTGAAACGGGACTGTTAAAACATATGTCTGATATAGGAATTGCAGGATTGACATTGTTTATTCCTATACTGGGAGGATTTATAGCTTATTCTATGGTAGATAGACCCGGAATAGCTCCGGGAATGATAGGAGCATATTTGGCAAATTCCAAGGGAGGAGGATTTTTAGGAGCTATAATAGCCGGAATTATTGCAGGAATAACAGTTCACTATCTTAAAAAAATAAAGGTTCCGAAAGTTATGAGTTCTGTTATGCCTATTTTTATTATTCCCTTGTTGGGAACATTTATAGTAGGAATGCTTATACTCTTATTTATAGGGGAACCGATAGGAGCTTTTATGACAGGCTTATCTACATGGCTTAACAGTATGCAGGACAGTTCGAAAATTATATTGGGTATAATATTGGGAGCGATGATTACTTTTGATATGGGAGGTCCTCTCAATAAGACGGCATTTTTCTTTGCCGTGGCAATGATTCCTACAAATTCATCGATAATGGCAGCAGTGGCTGTTGCGATATGTACACCTCCTTTGGGACTGGCATTGGCTACATTCATATTTAAAAAGAAATTTACTGTTGCAGAACGTGAATCAGGGAAAGCAGCCCTTGTAATGGGATGTATAGGAATAACTGAAGGAGCAATACCTTTTGCAGCAGGAGATCCTATAAGAGTAATACCGTCAATAATGATAGGAGGGGCAGCGGCTTCTGTAATGTCACTTTTACTGGGAGCGACTAATCAGGCAGCTTGGGGAGGTCTTATTGTTTTACCTGTTGTTACAAATAAAATAGGATATATGGGTTCAATAGTTGTAGGGACAGTTATAACGGCGGTAGCAGTGTCTTTATTTAAAAAAGAAGTAGAAGCTGAAGTATCTGTTAAAGAAAAAAATGAAAGTAATGATGATTTTGAACTTGATATAACATTTGGATAATATAGAATTTTTTCAATGTTTTAGGGTCGTTTCAGAAGTTAGAAAAATATATCGGTTTATAAAGTATGAGTAATTTTATCATTTTTATAAGGTTAATATAAAGTATAACTATACTAAGAATACATACTTTATGTTTATAAATACTTTTTAACTTTTGAAACGGCCCGTGTTTTATTATTTATATTTGTTGATTAGTTATGATAATGCCGGAATTTCGTTTCCAAATTCAGCTTTTTTAATGATTCTCTGGTTGGAGCTTCCTCTGAATTCAAGGTCAGGCGTATATAGTCTTTTTATAAAAGGACCGTCAACAAGTACATCTATATACTCAAGACATTTTTTTCTGTTTTCATCAAGCTTTATGTTTTCTAAAGTATAGCCTGTGTAAAGCCATATGTTTTTTCCTGTTTTTTCTTTTAAAAACTTGAGAACTTTCAGCATATCTACAGGATTATATAAAGGATCTCCTCCGCTTATTGTTATGCCGTCAAGAATGGAATTTTCATTTATTTCTTGTGCAATGTTTTCAAGCATTTCGTAAGTAACACGTTCTCCGTTAAGAGGATTCCATGACTTTTCATTATGACATCCCGGACATTTATGTGTACAGCCTGAAAAATAAAGGGAGTATCTAAATCCTATTCCGTCAACTATAGTTTCTTTAAAAGTTTTCAAAATTCTCAAGCTGAAATCATTATTGTTTTTGTTCATAAAAATCACTATCCTCTACTATTTTTTGAATGTTCCATTCATTCTTTATTAAATATTTTATTTACAGTCCATGTTTTACACGATCTTTTTCTTCAGCCTTTTTTGCACTGTTCCAACAGTCCAAATCTCCTGTAAGATAACCTGTAATCCTTCTTATTTTTGAGATATCATGGCTTCCGCATACCGGACATTTGTCATTTATTATTGCTTCGGTTCCACATGTTCTACATCTGTCTACAGGATGATTTATTGAACCGTAGCCTATTTCACAATCCTTCATAGTTTTTACTATTTTTAATATTACTCCTATATTTTTTCTTGCTTCTCCGTCCAGTTCAACATAAGTAATATGTCCTGATCTTGTAAGATTATGGAAAGGAGCTTCTTTTTTTATTTTTTCAAAAATACCTATTTTATTTTTTACATCAATGTGAAAAGAATTTACATAGTAATCTCTATCTGTTACATTGGGAATATCTCCGAATTCTTTTTTATCAATTTTTAAAAATCTTCCTGCGAGGCTTTCAGCAGGAGTTGCCAAAATAGAAAAGTTGAGTTTGTGAAACATTTTCAGTTCATCGGTTATTTCACTCATCATTTTTATTGTATTATAAAGAGTACTATAAGCAAGTTCGCTATTACCGTGATCTACATCGAAAAGTGCATACATTGCATTTGCTCCTCCTACAAATCCTATACTCAAAGAGCCTGAATTTAAGATATCATACAGCTCCTCATTAGGTTCTTTTTTACCCATACCTTTCCATAAGTCATTTGCTCCCATAAAAGGAAATTGTTTTGCCAGTGCAGTTCGTTGGAAGTTATATCTTTCAAGAAGCTGTTCAGCAACAAGATAAGTCATTTCTTTTATTTTTGTTTGAAATTCCTTTACGAGCATTTCGTTTTTTATACTCAGTTTTTCCTGCTCACTGTTAAAGTTCATTTTATTTAATTCTTTTTCGACTTTTTGTCTTGTTTTTATAGCGATTCTTGGGAAATTAATACTTGTAAATGATAGATTTCCCCTTCCAAGACTACTTTTTTCTCCGTTCAGATTTTCAAAAACTCTTGTTCTACAACCCATTGTAGCTACTTCATATTTATACTTCAGGGGGTCATCAATATTCCATAATTCATGTTTATTGAAAGGTGAATCAAGAAAAAGGAAATTCGGAAACAGTCTTCTGCTTGTAGTTCTGCAAGCGAGAAGAAGTAAATCAAAGTTAGGCGTGGAAAACTTTATTTTTCCATTTATCATTTCTTCAAAATTATCCATATTTTCCATTGCCAATTTATAGTCTTCATCTGAATAGCTTATTCCTTCTTTTACTTTAAAAATCTGTATGGGGAATATAGGTGTTTCTCTTTTTCCAAGACCGTCTTCAGTAGCTTTCAGTAATTCCCTTATGACCATTCTTCCTTCTTCGGAATAATCGGTACCGTAATTAATTGATGAAAATACGACTTGATTTCCTCCTCTTGAGTGCATTGTATTCAGATTATGGAGAAATCCTTCCATTGCCTGATAAGTTTCAAGACGTGTGTCATCATAGGCAATTTCCAGAAGTCTTTTAATCTGGGATTTTTCTATATTGAAATACTCTGAAGTTTTTTCAATAATTTCATTGTCAGGGAGAATAGTATGAATACTCTCATTTATAAAAGCTTTTACTTTTTTATTAGTTTCATCGACATAATCAAGGGAAAGAAAACTCAAAATTCTATATCTGAAATGTCTTCTGAAAGATTTTAATACCCCTTTAGCCATATAAAAGTCAAATGCAGGGATGGATTGTCCTCCATGCTGTTCATTCTGATTAGTTTGAAAAATTATAGTGGCAAGAGTAGCATAAGTAGTTATACTTTTGGCTTCCCTTATATATCCATGTTTAGTATGAAATCCTTTTTCAAACATATCTGCCAGATCATACTGAAGACAAGTCGTCGTTTTACTCGGATAAAAATCGAGATCGTGAATATGAATTTCACCCTTTTGATGTGCTTCAGAAAACTTAGGAGATATTAAATTTTCCAGTGCGTACATTTTGGAAACTTCACTTGCAAAGCGCATCATCTGACCTGCGGGAGTCATGGACGACATATTGGCATTTTCATTATTTATATCATTTTTTTCCACTTTTACTATTCCGTCAATTACATTTTTTAATGTTCCGGATAATTGCATTTTTTGTCCTCCTGATTTTTGTTTTCATATACAATAAACACAATATATTGTTTATTTTCTAAAATATATCACAATATTTTGTATTTTTCAAGTTCTTAATTTTAAGTTTTGGAGTATTTTAATTAAAAGGAAATTTAACATCCTGTAGAATCTAACTTCTAACAAAAAATAAAGACTAAAAATAATATTATATTTACTATTATTTAATAATCTTTATTTTAATTTTTATTTTTACTTTCCAAATTTGTTTGTAATAATATTGTTTTTTAAAATAATTACTTAAAATTCAGACGCTTTTTCCATTTAAGTAAAAGAAAATTCCGGTATAGATTATGTTATAGTTGAAAATTATGAAATATAATAAATTGAGTTATATTCTTCTGACTTAAAGGCAGTTATAACTGAGTTTTTTTAGGATAGCTGATATTTTATAAATTAATGATGATGGATATAATACGGAACAGAAAAAATAATAAATCTGTTGTTTTATTATTTTCCTGTATGTCCAAATCTATTTTCCGGACAGTAAAAATCCTATCTCTGCAAGTATGGCGGAACCGAGATATGTCCCTAAAAATACAAATATTCCTACAATTACAATTTTCCATGAAACTTTTCTTAAATCTCCCAATCTGTCTGCTATGGATATACCGGCATATGTAAGAATAGGAGTAGTGATAGAAAGAAAGTCTACTGAATTTATAGCTTTAATAACTTGAGGGGAAATAAGACACCCGGCTAAAGAAACCATAGACACCCAACCTAAAATAGGAAAATCCTTTATTATTTTAAAAGGAAATTTCTGAACTGCACTGTGAATGAATATTCCCAGAACTGAGAATATTCCCAATATAATCAGACCTGTTAATGTCTCAATAGTAATAGGAGTTGACTTGGGATTTTTAAGAAGTTTTATCCATTGGGTAAAAAGTATGAGGAGAAGACTCATTATTAATGTCGACATTATTTTTATATATTCTTTTTTCTTATTATTTTCCATTTTTTTCCTCCTTAACCAGTTTTGAGTAAATGAATTTTTGTAAAGGAACTGCAAGAAATACCATTGTAAATGTTCCTATAAAGCTCGTGAGAAGCTGACTTGCCGCGGCATAAGCCCTTATTGTCTTTTCCAAATGAGGGTAAACTGCTACAAGACTTGAACTTGCTCCGGTCATCATACTTGCAGAACCCATTCCTGAAGCAATTGCTAAAGCTTCAGGGCTAAGTCCCAAAGATGTAAATAAAGGTGCGACAATACTGAAAAATAAAGCTCCGAAAAGAGTTCCAAAAATATATATGGCAAGAACTCCTTCACCTTCGGGAGAATTTAAAGTATATTTTTCTGAAATATATGCAAGTTCACCTTCACGTCCGAGACCCAGTGTCGCTCCTATGGCTTCTCTTTTCAGTCCTAACAGTATAGCTACAGGAAGTCCTAAGATAACGGTTCCGAGATTACCCGTTTCCTGCACTAAAAATATCCATCCGATTGATAATATATCTTTTAGTTTTGGTGCTACATCGGCACCGTATCTTGCCATTAGAGGCAACATAATTATAATCAGGTATTTTCCTGCAAACTTTACATTTTCTTTTGAGTATACTTTTTGAAATATTCCTTTTCTGAAGACTTTTATTGCAAAAATCATTGTTATCCCAAGAGCGAAAACTAAAGGCAAAAGACTTATCCTTATTTTTCCGACCATTATTACTTTTATTCCTATAAATTCAGCAGCTAATATTACAATTGCTGAAAATATAAATAGATAAATAAAATTTTTATTTTTCATTTTTCTCTCCTCCAAGTTTCAGTATTATTTTTTCGTATTCTTTGTAACTTTTTTTGTAAAGTCTATTTTTATCAATTTTTCCTGACATATTTTTTAAAACTTTGAATATAAATTCGGGAAATATTGAAAAAATATATTCAGTATCGTCGTGTATGAAATCAGTTCCGTGTATTGTCCCTTTAAATCCGCTGTATCCGATCTGAATACAAGGGAACATATATGACAGGTCCCCTATGTCACCTGCAGCACTTATTGCCCTCTCTGTTATAATATTTTCTATTAAAGCAAAATTTTTATATTCTTCTTCCACGAATCTTGAAAGATATCTGTCCTGTTTAAAAGGAAGGTACCCCATGCAAGTTTCTGTTTTTACTTTTCCTGACATGGACAGAGCAGATCCTTTTGCCGCATTATCAAGTTTTTCAATTCCCTCGAGTATGTATTCTACGGATTGTGCTCTGAAATCACATCCTATTTTAATTTCCTGAGGAATGACATTTACTCCCATTTTGTGATTTAGTATGACCGGATTCAGCCTCACCATTTCTCTTTCGTTGAAATGCTGTCTTAATAATCCTAATGCAGTATTAAAAACTGTAGACATACTGTATGCATTAATTCCTTCCTGAGGGGCAAAACCTGCATGTGCCGCTTTGCCTATAAAAGTATAGTTTTTGTAAATGAAACCCGCCAAGTCTGAATTTATTTCTATTGTTCTTTTGCCATATTTTCCTCCCATTGAGTGGATAGCTATTCCAAAGTCAAATTCGTCAAATATACCTAGCCTCATCGCCTCAGGTTTACCCCCGAAATATTTTATTTCTCCTTTTTCTCTTAAATTTTCTCTATATTCGAGATCAAGAAATTCTTCTGCAGGAACAAATACAAAGCTGATATTGTAATCCAGATTTTCATATTCACGAGTTAGAAAAAGTTCTTTAAAAAGTGAAAGAGCAATGGCAACTTGTGAATAATGACCGCAATTATGAGCTGCCCCTGTATTTTTGTCGGCATGGAAATGTGCAGGTGTATAAACTGCATCAAGCTCAGCAATAAATACCATATTCAGAAGATTTTTTTTATTTTTCGGAAGAGAGATTTTCAGCCCCGTCCGGGAGAATTTATGTATCTTTATTTCAGGTGCGTATTTTAAAATAAAGTTTTCTATAATTCCTGAAGTCCTGAATTCTTTATACCCAAGCTCCGGATGTAAATAAATGTCTTCCGCTATTTCATAAATTTCATTAAAATTTTCAGAAAATCCCATTTCTTCTTTTGTATCCTTTCAGTAATAAAAAAATATAATTTTTACTGAAATGATCTCCTCCTTTCCTTTATTTTCAATACTTTCTTTTATGTTACCATATTTTTATACTGTTATCAAGCAATATAGGAAGTTTATCATTTAAAATATGTGTTAATTTTTCTCGTTTTTGTTTTTTTATTATATGCTATACTTTAAGTGAGTGAAAAGTAATTAGAAAAAAAATAGGTTTTGAAAAAAGATAATACCTATAAATATATTATTATAAAGTTTATATGATAAAAGATCAAAAGAAAATAGATGAATATTATGAAATGATTATTCAAAAAAATCCCGAGTATGTGGGG
This sequence comes from Leptotrichia sp. OH3620_COT-345, assembly GCF_003932895.1. Classification (NCBI taxonomy): domain Bacteria; kingdom Fusobacteriati; phylum Fusobacteriota; class Fusobacteriia; order Fusobacteriales; family Leptotrichiaceae; genus Leptotrichia; species Leptotrichia sp. OH3620_COT-345. The sequence goes on from NZ_RQYW01000006.1 coordinate 47,930, forward strand.
ATTTTTTATGTAGGAGTTAAAACAACGGGAGTTTTCTGCCGTCCTATATGGCCTTCAAAGAAGCCGGAAAAAGAAAACTGTGAATTTTTTGAAACAGCGAAGGAAGCGCTGCTTGCCTCGTACAGACCGTGTAAAAGATGTCAGCCTTTAAATATTCCTTCATCTCTTTCTCCTGAAGTAAGGAAACTGATTGCCGCTGTTGAGAAAAATCCTGAAAGAAAATGGACTGACAGAAGAGGACTTGAAAGGGAAATAGAAAATTTAAGGAAAAAATTTAACGGGGCATTAGTTCCCGGCACAAATAATGTTCTCAAAAAACTGAAACTGGAATTGAATCATTATTTTAAAGGTTCATTAATGGAGTTTTCCGTTCCCCTTGCAGAAGAGCTCGGAACACCTTATCAGAAAAAAATATGGAAGCAATACCTGCAGGAACTACTTTAAGCTATAAGGAATTAGCCGTAAAATCAGGTAATATAAAAGTAAGCAGAGCAGTAGCAAGGGCAAACGGAACAAACCGGATTTCCATTCTTATTCCATGTCACCGTGTTATTAATTCCGATGGAGAGTTGGGAGATTACGGAGGAGGTGTACATAGGAAAAAATGGCTGTTGGAACTGGAAAGAAAGAGTGTAAGCGATTATTAGCTAATTTTTTCTATTATCGGATATCAAAGCTGATCTAACAATATAGGTTTAAAGAAAATGTTGGAATGGGAGTATTATTGTTACTACAATTGATGAATAGTATAATTGACTGTAGTGCCTTTTTATTACAGAGTAAGAGAAAATAACCGAATTTGACTATGCGAGATATTTTCTCTATTTATTTTTAATTGATTTATCTTATAAAATAATATATAATTTTCTAAAATAAAAAAGCGGAAATATAAATTTTGTCAGATAGAGGTGAAGTTATGAAAGAAAAAATTATAATTGTTGATTTCGGTTCCCAATATAGTCAACTTATAGCAAGGCGAATAAGGGAAATGGAAGTTTACTGTGAAATTGTACCGGTAATAAATATTGAAAAAATAAAAAGCGGACAAGAAAAAATAAAAGGAATTATTTTTTCGGGAGGTCCTGCTTCGGTTTATGAAAAAGATTCTCCTACTGTGGATGAGTCTGTTTTCAGTCTTGATATTCCTATACTGGGAATATGTTACGGGATGCAGCTTATTACTCATCTGAATGGAGGGATTGTAGAAAAAGCTGAAACAAGAGAATTCGGAAAAGCTGTACTGAAAGTAGTTGACAGTAATAATTCTCTTTTTTTAGGTGTTCCTGAAACTTCCAATATATGGATGAGTCATAATGACCATATTACAAAGCTTCCGTCAGGATTTGACATAATTGCAGAAACAGATTCTTCAATAGCTGCAATATCTAATAATAAAGGGATTTACGCATTGCAGTTTCATCCTGAAGTAGTTCATTCTCAGTGTGGAACGGAAATTATTTCAAATTTTGTATTTAATATATGCGGTTGTGAAAAAAACTGGAAAATCACCGGTTTTATCGAAGAGAAAACAAAATATATAAAAAAAATAGTCGGAAGTGACCATGTGCTTCTTGCGTTGTCGGGAGGAGTGGATTCTTCAGTTGCTGCAGTTCTTATTAACAATGCTATAGGTAAACAGCTTACATGTATGTTTGTGGATACGGGGCTTTTAAGAAAAGATGAAGGGAAAAAAGTACTTTCATATTATAAGGAACATTTTGATTTGAATATTGTATTTGTTGATGCTAAAGATAGGTTTTTAAATAAACTTAAAGGAATCGATGAGCCTGAAGCTAAAAGAAAAATTATCGGAAATGAATTTATAGAAGTATTTAATGAAGAAATTCGAAAACTGAAAGGACAGGAAGGAGCAAAATTTCTTGCACAGGGAACGATTTATCCTGATGTGATTGAATCTCAGTCCATAAAAGGACCTTCACATACCATAAAGTCACATCATAATGTAGGAGGACTTCCTGAAGACCTTAATTTTGAACTGCTTGAACCTTTAAAAGAACTTTTTAAAGATGAAGTAAGGAAAGTAGGACGTGAACTTGGACTTCCTGATATTATTATAAACAGACACCCATTTCCGGGTCCGGGACTTGGAATAAGAGTTATCGGAGAAGTTACTGCTGAAAAAGTGAAAATATTACAGGAAGCTGATGATGTATTTGTAACCGAACTCATGGAAAAGGATCTTTACGGAAAGGTAGATCAAGCGTTTATAACATTGCTTCCTGTGAAAACTGTAGGAGTTATGGGTGACCAGAGGACTTATGAATATGTGGCTGCTATCCGTTCGGTAAATACTATTGACTTTATGACTGCTACATGGTCGAAACTTCCTTATGAGTTTTTAGAGGATGTATCAAATAAGATTATAAATAAAGTGAACGGAATAAATAGAATTGTGTATGATATTTCTTCCAAACCGCCGGGAACAATTGAGTGGGAGTGATAGTAATAAATATGTTTCTGCTATAGAACCATTGAAAACGCAGGGTTTTAGCGATTTAAAAGCGTAAAAACTGTCTTAGTGATACTATTTTGATACTAAAAAGTCCCAAGAGTAGGTTCAAAAGGGAGTTGTTGAATTTAGATAAATTGTTTAGAAAGCCTTCCATCATTTTGGTGGGAGGCTTTTGTGGATATGGTATAAATCAATAAAAACGAAACTTTGAATTTCTAATGTCTGTGATATCTTGTTATTCTTAAAGCTATTTATAAATGGCTATTTGTAAATTGATATTTAGCTGCTAATATAAAAAATGGAGGTATTTTTATGGCTAATATGATTGAACGCATAGGAGTTCATCATTGTGCTGAAATCGCTGTGCGTAATAAATGGATATTTAGAGAACAACCAGTTGATGATATTGGCATTGATGCTCATATGGAATTTGTTGACGAGTCTGGCAAAAACAGACAACTTTTAGCATTGCAAATCAAATCAGGCTCCAGTTGGTTTAAGGAAAAAAAAGATGATTATATAGTTTTTAGAGATATAAATGAGAGACAATACAATTATTGGACTACAAATTCCTTACCGTGTATTGTAGTTTTATATAATCCAGATGATGATATGTGCATTTGGCAGAAATTAACTGATAAAACTATCGAAAGAACAAAAGGAGGTAGAGGCAAGGGATTTTTTGTTAAAGTTCCTACCGCTCAGACATTTTTAAATCATCCATCAAATGAAATACTTCTTTCTTTTACCAACCTACCAAAACATGTTTTAAATTATAACTTTTTGTTGTCTCAAAAGAAATTCATTCAGATTATTAAAGATGGAGGAACAGTTAAACTTCATTCAACAGAATGGGTAAACAAGAGTAGTGGCAAAGGAGAGACAGAATTGATTGTCGATGATGGAGAAAATGAAAAGAGATATTTATATCCATATTATTTTCCTTTTACTCCTTACACTGAAGTTTTTCCTAAATTGTTCCCCTGGGCAGATTTTGAAGCTGATGAAGATTTTTATATGGAAGAAGACGAATCACTATGGCGTGAATATCATTGTTATTATGATAAAGAGGATGAAGAATGGCTTATTGTTGGAGATTCATTTGAAGAATTTCGAAATAAATTAAATCCGATGCGTAGCATTAACCATTCAGGAGAAGTGGCTGAATATATGTTGACTTTAAGTATAAACGAATTAGGCAGATCATTTTTAACCATAGATGATTATATATCACAAGATCAACCATATACAAAGGCAGTACCAGAAGAATAATAATATTACGGAGAGAAATATGAAAAAAGTTAATCTTAGTGGCAGCATGGAGAATGAAATATCGGTTGATAGATACAGACTTGATCCTACCGAGAAGTATGTGATTAATCTTATAGAAGAAATGGAATTTCAACAATCAATTATGATGTCATTTCAGATAATGGGTTATCCTCCAGCACTTAAAAACTATCATGCATGGTTATTTGAAAATGGGTTCAGTGTGGAAGCCCCAAATCCAACGAATGAATTTGTGGCTAAATATTACGGTGTTAAACCACTTTGGAAAACTGGTTATTCCCAAGGTATTGTTGTAAAGGATGAGAAGGATAGTGATTATTTTATTGTTATGGAGTGTAGCAACAAGAATAAAGGATATAAACATACAATAGTAATACTTACTTTAGGTGGATGCATGTGAATTCTTGCAAATATGACAAAGTAATAACGATTATTTTTGTCACATTAATTATAAGGTAAGGTTATGAATTATTTTTTAGATGAATGTGTAGTACAATAAATACAAAGCACATAACTTTAAGATCTAAAATCTTTCAGTTATGTGCTTTTTCTGTGCCTATTTTATTTCCGGTGGAATTTTAACTGACATACCGTTATTAAAGCGTTTGAGATTACTTTCTTCAAAAGGAACATAATCTTTTTTTAGACTGTCGGGGTAGTTTGCCTTCCAATCCTCATATGCTTCTCTTGTGATCTCATTATTTTCGTATTTTTTCTTCATTTTTTGCCATTGTTCGAGCATGCCTCTAATTCTAAGAATGGCTTCACTACCAAAATAGATACCTGTGGTAGTATATTCAGGATCTTCGTCATTTACAATAACAGGTCTTATATTGACTTCAATGCTGTCGTCCAGCTTAAACAAGAATCTCATCAAATCATGTTCCGTATAGGGATAATCAGGTTCTTTTAAATACTCTTTATTTACATGGAGTGCAGTAGATATATTTTCCAAAACATCCTCTTTGGGAGTGCGAATATCAAGCTCATATTGTCTGATTCTAACATCATCTAAATGCGTTCTGTCTCCTAATGCTTTTTGAGTGATTCTCCGTAGTTCACGGAATTTCTTTATCAATTTACCCAAACTCAATTCCATCACCTCCTTAGGAGCAAATTTGTTTCTCTTATTACTATAATCGAAAACAAGAAAAAATTCAATAGAAAAATAAAAAATAAAAAAAGGACTTGACAGAAACAAAAAAGCTACTTATAATCTAAAATAGAAACAGAAACAAATATGTTTCTAAAAAGAAAGGAGGAAAGTGCGATGGAAAAATTATTTCTTACTTCAAAAGAGGTTGCCGATTTACTAAATATTTCGCAGCAACAGGCTTATAAGATCATCCGAGATATGAATAAGCAGCTTGCTGAACACGGCTTTCTTATCCTTAGGGGAAAAATCAATAAGAAATACTTTCTGGAACAAATCTACAAAGCAAAGGAGGAAGAATAATGCCGGCATATAAGGATGAAAAAAGCGGAAAATGGTTCGTTTCATTCTATTACAAAGACTGGGACGGTGAAAGCAGAAAGAAGTTGAAGAGAGGGTTTGAAACAAAGAAGGATGCAATAGCTTATGAGAGGAATTTCACAGTTAAAATGTCAGGTTCTCTCAATATGTTATTTGAAGATTATTTTGAACTGTATAAATCCGATGTGATTGGAACTGTAAGGCTTAATACTTGGATGACAAAGGAGCATATGATAAGAACGAAAATACTCCCGTTTTTCACCGGAATGAAAGTCAGCGAGATAAAGCCTGTAGTCGTTAAGAAATGGCATAATGTACTTTTGAACATTGAAAATGCGGAAGGAGAAGTGTACAAGCCAACTTACCTGAAATCGATCCATGCACAACTTAGCTGTATGTTCAATCATGCGGTCAAGTACTACGGACTAAAACAGAATCCGTGCAAGATAACAGGACGAATCGGAAAGCAGAAGAGTGATGAGGAAGTAGCGTTTTGGACAAAAGAGGAATACTTGCAGTTTATAGAAGCTGTTAAGGACAAGGATATTTCATTTTATGCTTTTGAACTACTTTATTGGACGGGAATTCGTTTGGGTGAACTCAGAGCTTTGACGAAAGGGGATTTTAACTTTGAGAAAAAAACAATGAGAATCAGCAAATCCGCACAGAGAATTAACGGAGAAGAGGTCATTACCGATCCAAAAACACCAAAAAGTAAGCGAACAATCATACTTCCGGATTTTCTAATCAAAGAACTTCAAGACTACTTCTTAAAGATAGAATACTTTTCTGATGAAGAACAAATTTTCCCGAAATGCAAAACATACTTTAACAAAGAAATGCAGAGAGGGATTAAAAAGTCCGGAGTTAAGAAAATCAAGCTTCACGCACTGAGACACAGCCATATATCGCTACTGATAGAAATGGGTTTTACACCTGTTGATATTGCAGCAAGAACAGGACATGAGAGCATAAAGGTGTTGATGGATTACAGCCATATGTTCCCTAACAAACAGATGGATATGGCGAATCGGTTGGATAAGGAGGGAGAATACAGTGAAAGCACCGAAATTTCCAAGCTATGATGAAGCGGTTAATCGCAAGTCAAAAAAAGGAAAACCGCTGATGACTAAGGAAGAATGGGAAAAGCTTGAGGAAGAAAGAAAGCAAAAAGACAAAGACAAGCATGTAAAGTCTGATAAAAACCGAAAGCGACGGGCAACAATAGTTTTCAGAACTACCGAAAAGGATCGAGAAATCATATTCAGTAAAATTGCACTATCAGGGTTAAACAGACAAGACTATATGACGGATGCAATATTGAATGCACCGATAAAGGTTGTTGCAACAAGGAATGTGATCGACCAATGTAAAACGGAGCTGCAAAATATTTTTGCGGAGCTTCGGAGGATAAACAGTTATGAGAATATGGCTGAAAAGGACAAATATGTACTTGAGATGATTTGTCAAATTATTGAAGCGGCACTAAAAAATAAAAGCCTTTAGCCAAAAGACCAAAGGCAAGATGAAAGTACAACTTGGTATTTCATCCCTGACAAGATTATTTTATCAGGTTGTACTTCCGTTCTCAATAAAAATTTTAGGAGGTTACCATGATAAACAAGGAGAACTATCTACAAAATATTCCACTTGAATTAAGGCAATATAAGCAATGGCTGTGGTTTAAGAGAATTGTAAAAGTAGACAAATGGGGAAAAGAAAAAATTTCTAAAATACCCATCAGCCCAATCACATTAAAATCAGATGGTTGGAACGATAGAAAGCATTGGACGGATTTTGAAACGGCAGTTAAAAATTTAGAAAGTAGTGGCTCGGATGGATTGTCTTTTGCACTAAGCAAAGATGATCCATTTGTTTGTATCGACTTAGATCGGGTTGATGACAGCTTTGGAGATTTTCTAAATGACTTCCATGACACCTATCGAGAAGTCTCACAATCCGGGAGAGGTGTTCATATCTTTGCTAAAGGTGTGATTGCAAAAAACTTCAATAATCAAATCGAAAAAGTGGAGATGTATCAGGAAAACAGGTGCATTGCGATGACAGGAAATATCCAAAGGTTTGGGAATGTGCCTGTCAGAACGATCAAGCCAAAACAAAAAGAACTGGATAAATACTATAAATTATTTGCTCCGAAAGATAGCATTAAAGAAGCGATTAGAAAGTATCAAGTGATGGATGACCGGGTTCCGGATAGCAACAAAGTTATAGAGATAATGTGCAGACATAATGCGAGGGCGAAGGCTTTGTTTGAAGGCTCGAACACAAGCGGAGATCCAAGCAAAGATGATTTTGTACTTCTTCTTTTCCTAAACAGCTTTACGCACGGAAACGCAGAAATGATGAAAGAAATCTTCCTCAGATCTGCACTGAATCGAATGGGAGATAAAAGCAAAAGAAGGACAGAAGCAGGCTATCTTAGATATTTGGATGAGAGTATTAGAAAAGCATTGCAGGGAGGCAATCAAAGATATTGGGATTATAACTATCACAGAAAAAAAGGAGGATATTCGCTTGAATAACTGGCTTACATTTGATGATGTGGAGCTTTCCGATTACTTGAATCGTGAGCTTGAACTCACAGAGAAGGGACAAGTCAAAAGTACAACCACCAATCTCATTACTGTGTTAGTAAATCCTTGTTTTTGCAAAGAAAGAGAGATTTTATCCGGTCATATATTTTTCGATACTTGCAGCATGACGATTCAGTTTTATGGATGGCTGAGAGGTGAAAAAAGTTCGGATTTTGAAATTCGAAAATGGAATGACCATATGACGAATATCCTTGGTGTTGAAATCGAGAGAGAGTTTGGCATCAAATATTCCAAAAGTCGTATGGAAGATGCAATCACTTTTGTTGCACATAAAAGAACGATAAACTTGCCTGCAATGTATATGAAATCCTTGACTTATGATGGCAAGGAACATATTTCAAAATTGCTTTCAAAATATCTTGGGGCAGAAGAAAATGAGCTGAATTCCTGGATAATGAAACATATCTTGGTCGGTATGGTAAAACGGGTATTTCATCCGGGATGCAAGTTTGATGAACTGATGGTTTTGACAGGCTCTCAAGGTGTGGGAAAGACATCCTTTATTGAAAAGCTGGCACTGTTCCCCGAATGGTATTGTTCGCTCAATAACATCAAAGGCAAGGATGCGGTCAGCAATTTGGTGGGGAAAGTCGTAGTAGAACTGGAGGAATTTGTGGCACTTAGAAACGCAAAGAGTGCTGATGAAGCGAAGCTCTTTATTTCTGCAAGAACAAGCACAGTAAGACTTCCATATGAGAGGTTTTCAAGAGATGTAAAACGAACTTGTATCTTGATTGCAACGACAAATGATGCGACATTCCTGGGAGATTTTTCGGGAGAGCGAAGATACTTGCCGGTCAAAGTAAATATGGAAAAAATACAGATGCCGCTCATGTATGATCCTGAAAAATTTCCTGTATTGGAAACTATCACAAAAGAAGAACATGAGGAAATGGTAAGAAATGACTTCGAAGGAGCCATTGCAGAAGCCGTATATCTTTACGAAAACAAATTACACGATTTCTATTTGCCGAAAGAATTGAGAAATGATCTGAATCTTGTCATTCAAACGCATAAAAGTGAAAACCGACATGTCCAAAACTTCCTGGACTTTATGGAATGGAAAACGACAAAATCCGATACGCCGGATCTCCTTTGTTCCGCAGAATTTACAAGTAAGTACCCTGAAACGAATGAAAAAGTCTTTTCGGAACTGATGGCAAATGAGATGGCGGGAGAATGGATCTTAGAAGCAAATGTGAAAAGCAAGAAGGTAAGGATTGACGGAGTGGTTCGAGTAAGTAAGAAATTCTACAAAAGGACAATAACTACAGACTTTGTGGAAGTAGAAGCCTCGGAGATACCGTTCTGAGAGTTTTGAAAAAGTCCGCTACCGCTACTTTGCTACCGACTTCAAAGGTAGTGTGGTAGTGGTAGCGATAACTTTCAAACTTCTATAAAACGGAACTTGAGCAGAATGAGAGTTATCCCTCTTGGCTACGGATGCCCTTATTCTTCTGTGATAGTCATAAGAGAATAGAGCTTATTTTCACAAAAAGAGTATGTTCAGAGAGATAGCAAGCATATACTTTTTGACCACAGTCAAAAAAGTAGGCTTGTAAGCTGGGAATTCAGCTTAACCAATTTTACCCTCGCCTAATTATCTCGGCAACTCAAATAAATTTTCGTTGGAGATAATTGGCTGGGGCAGACCCTAGGGAGAACCCTAAGACCCCGAAAAAGAAAGGAGTGATGAAACATGTCAAAGAGCGTTAATCGTAAAAACAATTGCACCGTTCATTTCATGGTGAATGAAGAAGAGATGAAGGAACTCAATCGAAGATTTGCAATGACCAATTTTAAGAGTAAGAGAGAGTTTTATCGAGATAGTATTTTCAAGAACAGGATCATCAGCATTGATTTATCCGGTGAGTTTCGAAAAGAACTGAGGGAGTTTTCTTCTCTTATCAGTCGCAATTCAGCGAACCTAAATCAGATAGCAAAGGCAGTAAACAGCACAGGAATTATCTACAAAGATGATATTGAGAGCATCCAGAAAGCTTTACAAGGAGAACTTCTTTTCTTGTCTGAGCTTCGAGAGAAAGTTTCGGATTATATCATCAACGAGGTGATCAGCTGATGGCGGTTACGAAGATACATCCAATCAAGACTACACTGAAAAAAGCGATAGACTATATCTGCAATGGCGATAAAACCGATGATGAAATCTATGTTACGACCCACCTTTGTAGCAGAGAAAATGCTCACAAGGAATTTGAACTTACAAAGAAACAATTTAACTCAAGAACCAAGACTTTAGCTCATCATCTGATTCAATCCTTCGTGCCGGAAGAAGTGAGTTTTGAAGAAGCTCATCAGGTAGGAATCGAACTCTGCGAAAAGATTTTAGAGGGAAAATATGAGTATGTTTTAGCTACTCATATTGATAAAGATCATATTCATAATCATATCATTTTCAATTCCATAGATGTGGATGAGGGAAAGGTTTATCATTCCTATTACGGCTCATATATGAACATCAGAAATCAAAGCGATAAGCTTTGCAAGGAGCATAATTTATCTGTCATCGACCAAGAAACACAAAAAGAAATCAACGAGATTAAGCGAAGAAAATTTGTAAGTTGGCATGATTGGAATGAGGATAAAAAAGGCAGTAGCTATAAGTCGAGACTTCAATTTGATATTGATAGAAGTATTCAGCAGTCCGTCAATTGGCAGGACTTCTTATCTAAAATGGAACGGTATGGGTATGAAATTAAGTTTGGTAAACACATCGCTTTTAGAAGTAAGAATCAGCAGAGATTTACCCGAGCGAAGACGATTGGAGACAACTATACCGAAGAGCGGATTAGAGATAGGATCCTGAATAAAGACAGAGAAATTGGAAATATCATTGACATCAAGAACAACGAAAAAGTGAAGTCAAGCAAAGGATATGAGCGTTGGGCTACGAAACATAATCTTAAGACGGCTGCTTCTACACTGATTGAAATCAGGAATAAAGGGTTTAACTCAATGGAAGAGTTGGAGCGTGGTATCAGCCGAATCTCAATCGAAAAGAATGAGTTGAAGCGAGAATTTGATAAGCTGTCATGGGAGCAAAAGAGGATAAAAGAAGTAGTAAAGCATATTCAAATCTGTATTAGCAAGCGAGAGCATTACGAGAGCTATCGTAAAAATCAAAATGATAAAATTTATATGATGATGAACCGAAAAGATGTGGAAGCTTATCAGAAATCTTATGAGGAAATAGATGTTTTTCTTAAGCAATTTCCACAATTGAGACATGTGGTATTGGGAGAGTTGAAGACAAAATCAGGCAAAAGTCTTTTCAGGAAATTAAATGAGCATTCTAAAGAATTACAAGCTAAACAAGGGGAGATAATCAAGGAATATGATTCATTAGCAGCACAGTATGAGGAATTGGAATATCTGAAAAATAATATGAATGATTATCTTGGTAGGGATAATACTGATAAGAAAAAGGAATCGGTTATTGATACAATTAAGAGGCATAAGGCTGAAGAGAAGGAAAAATCTAAAGAAAAGATCAGAATATCTAAAGAAGCAGAAAGATAATTTTATAGTCGGTGTGGTCATAGGACTGCACTGACTATATTTTGTCAAAGATAAAATAGAGAGATTATCTAACGATAACGTGAGATTTGTTGAATAAATCGCTTGTTTATGCTATAATCAAACAAACCATAACTGTGTGGTTGCGACTTTAGGAGGTGTGAAAGTGGCAGTTTGCTATAATAATCTTTGGAAATTGCTTATAGATAAAAATATGAATAAAACTGAATTAAAAGAGGCTGCAGGAATAAGCTTTAATGTAATGGCTCGCATGGGAAAAAATGAGACTATTTCTTTTGAAAGTATTGAAAAAATATGTACTGCTTTGAATTGCGATGTAGGAGATATTATTTCTATTGCTCAAAATACAGAAACGGAAGTTAAAGCTTTCAAAACAATAGAATTGTTTGCAGGTGCAGGAGGACTGGCTTTAGGCATTGAAAAAGCGGGATTTGAAACTATTGGATTGATAGAATTTGATAAAGCAGCTTCAGATACATTGAAATATAATCGCCCTAATTGGAGGGTTATAAATGATGATATTGCTAACATATCGTGTTTGGATTTAGAGAAATATTTTGACATAAAAAAAGGGGAGCTTGATTTATTATCAGGAGGAGCTCCTTGCCAATCTTTTTCTTATGCGGGTAAAAGATTAGGATTAGAGGATGCAAGGGGAACTTTATTTTATCATTATGCAAAATTCTTGGATAAACTCCAACCAAAAATGTTTTTGTTTGAAAATGTTAAGGGATTGCTCACTCATGATAGGGGTCGAACATATAAAACTATTACAGATATCTTCGAGAATTCAGGATATGCAATTCAGAAAAGTATACTAAATGCTTGGGATTATGGGGTGGCACAAAAAAGAGAACGGCTTATTACCATTGGAATACGAAATGATTTTGTTGATAAAATACATTTTGACTTTCCTACTCCGCACAAATATAGACCTGTGTTACGTGATATTCTTTTAGATTGTCCTGAAAGTGAAGGAACATCTTATTCTGAATCTAAGCGGAAAATTTTTGAATTGGTTCCTCCAGGAGGTTATTGGCGGGATATCCCGGAGGATATAGCTAAAGAATATATGAAAAGCTGTTGGTATATGGAGGGTGGCAGAACAGGTATCTTAAGGCGATTGAGCTTAGATGAACCATCTCTGACTGTATTGACTTCGCCAAGTCAAAAGCAGACGGATCGTTGTCATCCGTTAGAGTCACGCCCATTTACTATAAGGGAAAATGCAAGATGTCAAAGCTTTCCGGATGACTGGCAATTTTGTGGGAGCGTGGGGCAACAGTATAAGCAAGTTGGGAATGCTGTTCCCGTCAATTTAGCATATGATATTGCACTCAAAATAAAAGAAGCATTGGAGGAATTATAATGTGGAATTTAACTTTTATAACAGAAGAAGATTTTACAAATCATGTGAAATCTACCATTGAAAAATATGGCGAAAAACTGGAATCTTTTGATCTAAGGCGTTTTAATAAGAATATTATTGACCCAATAAAACTTATTTTCGATAAGACGGTATATCAGTCATCGTGGGAAGAAATTGTAAGTAATGAAATATTTCGTCAAAGAGATAAATCAAATAATAATGATATCGGATATTTTCACCAGAGAATTTTTCAGTATATAGAAAATTGTCATGTTCCACCTAATGGAGAAGAGAGTGGTTGGGATGTCATATATGAAAATACTAATGGAATTGAAATCCCTGATGCAGGTAGTGTTCATACAGTGTATGTTGAAATGAAAAACAAACATAATACAATGAACTCAGCTTCAGCAGGTAAGACGTTTATCAAAATGCAAAATCAACTTTTGAACGACGATGACTGTGCTTGCTTTTTGGTTGAAGCAATTGCACAGCGTTCTCAAAATATCAAGTGGGAAACTACTGTAGATAAGAAAAAAGTAGGACATAAACTGATACGTAGAGTTAGTCTTGATCAATTTTATGCTCTTGTAACAGGACAAGAAGATGCTTTTTATCAGATGTGTATGGTGCTACCATCTGTTATTGAGAAGGCTGTAAAAGACTTTGAAGGAACGATTGTGCCGAATGATACAGTTATTGATGAACTAAGAGAAAGGGCAGTTCAACGGGATATTGATTCCGAAGATATGGCAATTGCAATGGCAGCATATATGCTTGGCTTTGGCAGTTATAGAGGTTTTAATCAATAATTTAGATGACAAAGAAATTATATGATAGGAAAAAGATTCGACAATTAATAATGGAGGTGAAGTAAATATGGGTATAGTGCATTTTTTGAACGTAAATGAAGGCGATTGTATTTGGATAGAACATCCATCTGAGCATAATACTATAATTGATATATCTAATGGGGAAGAAGTAACAAATATATTTGAAAGTGTATCTTTGTCTGGAAACCATAATCAAAAAAACTATCCTGTGAATCCAATCAAGTACTTTAAGGATAGAAATGTAAGCACAATTTTTAGATTTATTTTAACGCATCCTGATATGGATCATATGGATGGGATTAAAGAACTGTTTGATACATTTGAAATTTTAAATTTTTGGGATACCGAAAATACTAAAGTGATGGATGATAATTCTGATTGGGGGAGATATAATAAAGAAGATTGGAATTTTTATCAAAAAATTAGAACGTCATCTTCATCTCCTAAGGTCTTGCATCTGTATGCAGGACAAAAAGGAAAATATTATAATCAAACAGAAGATGGCAAGTCAGGAGCAGATGGATTGTATTTGCTTGCACCTACAACGGATTTGGTAGAAGAGGCAAATAAATCAGAAGACTATAATGATTGCTCATATGTCATTTTGTATAGAACAGGGAATAACAAAAAAATTATATTTGCTGGAGATTCAGCGGAGAAAACATGGGATTATATTTTAGATAATTATAAAGAAGACGTAAGAGATATAGATATTTTGATAGCTCCACATCATGGTCGAAAAACGGGTGGAAATGATAAATATTTAGATGTGTTAAAGCCAAAATTAACATTATTTGGAAATTCCAAGAGTGAATATTTAGATTATTCATCCTGGAATAACAGAGGGTTAGATCATATTACAAATAATCAAGCAAACTGCATTATTATTAATACTACTGGTAAAAACGGGATGGATGTATATGTGACATATGAAGTATTTGCTAAAAAATGTAATCCCTGCACTTTTTATGATGAATCATATGCAGGCTGGTATATCATGACTATATAGTCCAGAGGAGATAATATTGTGGAAGAGATATTAAAACAGATAGTTGAGAAAATTTCGTCATATAATATTTTTAATAATTTATATCCAGGGGTGTTATTTATCTACCTGTTAAAATTTATATTTGAAATAAAGATATTATCGGATAATTGGCTTGAAAATTTAATAGTATTCTATTTTGCTGGTATGGTATTGAGCAGGATAGGTTCAATCATAATTGAGCCTATAATGAAAAAATTTAAACTAATAAGATATGCACCTTATTCGGACTATGTAAAAGCGAGTAGTATTGAACCTTTAGTTGATACTTTGTCAGAAGTTAACAATACATATAGAACATTGTTATCGACTTTTATTTGTGCATTTGTATGTAAATTAGGCATTAGTATTAATGAGATATGCCTAAAAAACAAGATGACTTTTTTACAAGAAAATAAGGATTGGATGTTCTTAATCTTGTTGATTCTATTGTTTGCATTCTCTTATGTTAAACAAACAGATTATGTGCGAAAAAGAGTAGAGTTCGTGTTGAGAAAAGAAAAGAAAAAGGAAACACGATAATGTATAATTACTAAATAGAATTAATCTGTAATTATCTAATCCGAGAAACATAAATAAACAAGTTGTTGACATATAATTCTTATAAATATAATGGTTTAGATTTTTTGGAGCGGAAAATTTCAAGGTGTTGTAGTATCACTCTTGATACTGTTTTGATACTAAAGATATAGAAAACTATAAAAATTAGATCTAAAAATTCCTGTTTCTAGAAACTTAATAGATACTTATAATATATAAAAGAAACAAATATGTTATGGTAATTATTGAGTGGGAATAGAGCATATTTTCTTGTAAATGACCTAAAATCAAGGATTATAGCCTGATGAAGCGAGTGATTGGGACAAAGGTAAAGATTTCAAAAAGAATAAAGCAAATAATTGTTCAAAGTGACTTTATAAATGAATATAAGAACTTTGCCCATCTACGAAGCGATTGCTTTAGAGAGGTACCTGGAAACCTTGTTACTTTATAATAAAAAATTAGACCGTAGCTTTGTTGTTACGGTCTTTTTACATCTATCCAATATGAATATTTCTTTTAAATATGATGTTCTTTTTTTGGCAGAAGTTTTTGAATTTAATTGAATCAAAATTTTTACCAAATTTACTTATTAAGTGATTTTGTATATTGTTTTTATCTACTATTGCTAAATGTTTAGTCAATAATTCAAAATTTGCTTTGTCTGAAAAATACATAACCTCATAGTTGGAGCCATCAAAAGATTCTTAAATTATAATCTTCATACTCAATTATGGCAGAACCATTTGGATTAAGAGTAAGCGATAAGTTGCTATTGTTCAATGCAATCACCTCTTTTTCAAAAATCTTGATTTTTAGGAAAAGACAACTTTCAATCTTCAAATTTTTCATCTGTAATTTCCACGTTATATCATTTCATCCCATTCTACTAAAAAATCATCAAAATGAGGATTATGAGATAAAAGAGCAATAGGCTTTCCTTTTGACTAGCATTGGTCGGAATTTCATATCCTTTTCGTAGACAAAGATAATATGTATGATTTCAAAATAGAGTTTGGTTCGTGGTCGATTAAAGCAGAAATATCACATTTAAGTGCATTTGCTATTTTTCTTAATTTCATGTACATTATTATTTTCGAATACAATTATTCTTTTATTAATTCTTTTAAATTTCATATAAAAATTAAAATCTTGAAATTTTTTCCTATTCATTTTAAATTCATAATTCTGTTTTATAATTAATTCACAATAATAATGACAAGCAGGTAAAGCTTTAAAAAAATAAGACTTTAAAATAAAAAATGATGGAGGGATTTATTATGAAAAAAGGAACCTTAAAAATTACAATGCTTTTAATTGCTATACTGACGATATTCGGAATTACGTATGGAAATGTGAAAAATAAAAACAGCGGAGCAATTGTTGAAGATTATACTGTGGACACAGGAGCTGATTATATTGAATATGATGATGACTATTATGTAAATAGAGTGAATCCTGTAGATGAATCAAAAACTATCGGAATAAACAGAGCAAAGGAAATTGCATTAAGGAAAGTGCCGGGAGCAAACCGTACACATATAGGTGAATTTCATCTTGATTATGAATATGGAAGACCGGTATATGAAGGCTCCATTTATTATAACGGATGGGAATATGAGTTTGATATTGATGCTGTGACGGGAAAAATTTTAAAATGGGAAAAAGACAGAGATTAATAAGGAAATAGTGAAGTGTCAGAGTTAAAATTTAAAATGAAAAATAACGGAGGGAAAAATGAAAAATAAAGGAATTAAAATAATAATAACAGGAATAACTATGCTGACTATATTTGTCAATATAAATGCAGCAAGTGGAAAAATGGGAAGTAATTATAGGAAAAATACTATGAAAAGCCGAAAAAACGGATATATAGGAATTAATAGAGCAAGAAGTATCGCTCTTTCAAAAATACCGGGAGCAAACAGTTCTCATGTTGTAAATCTTCACTTTGATTATGAGGATGGAAGACCTGTATATGAAGGCAAAATATATTTCAGAGGTTTGGAATATGAGTTTGATATTGATGCTATTTCAGGAAGAATTGTAAGTTGGGATGTAGATAGGGATTAATTTTAAAAATAATATTTTAAAAAATTTAAGGATTGCTTCATAAATCGGAAAATATGCTCAGCTATATATTGTATATTTTTTATAAAATTAATAAAATAACACTAGTTTATAATTTTTAAGAAAAAATATATGATTTGTAGTTCGAAAATGATTTTTATTTTATTAAGGCAATCCTCAATTTTTTTAATAATACTCATAAAATTATTTACAGGCTGTACAAACTAATTGGAATTAAATTCAAAAAAGTTTATGAAGTTTTTGTTCTTTGATTTATAAATGTTTTTTATACGAGATAATGAAAAAATAATTATAAAAAGTTATTTATATTATTTTTAATATAAGCTATAATTAAATATTATGATTAATAAAGAAATGAAAAGAAGGAGAGTAAAATGAAGATTTTATTAGTTGAGGATGAGAAAGACCTGAACAATATAATAACAAAATATCTGAAAAAGAATAATTATAGTGTAGACAGTGTCTTTGACGGAGAAGAAGCTCTTGAATTTTTAACATACAGTGAATATGATCTTATTGTTTTAGATATTATGCTTCCTAAAATGAGCGGTTTTGAAGTAGTGAAAAAATTAAGAAATATAAATAACGGTACTCCTGTTTTAATGCTGACAGCAAGAGATTCAGGAGAAGATAAGGTTAAAGGACTCGATTCGGGAGCTGATGATTATTTAGTCAAGCCGTTTGATTTTAATGAGCTTTTAGCTAGAATAAGGGCTGTTGTGAGAAGGAAATACGGGAATATTTCAAATATAATAACTATCGGTGATATAGAACTGGATATTTCAAAAAAAAAGATTTTAAAAGCAGGGAAAGAAGTCGAATTGACAGGAAAAGAATATGAAGTTTTTGAATACCTTATTCAAAGTAAAAACAGGATTTTAAGTAGGGAGCAGATAAAGGAACACGTTTGGGATTACGGCTATGAGGGAGAATCGAATATAATAGATGTTTTAATAAAAAATATACGTAAAAAGATAGATACTGAGAATGGGAAATCCGTTATACAGACTAAAAGAGGTCTCGGATATGTGATTAAAGAGGATGAAAATCAATGATAAATAAAATAAAGAGAAATTTTAACAATATGTCGATAACAATGAAAATAACTTTATGGTATACTTCCTTTGTTATAATCTTAATATCGGCAATGCTGCTGATGTCTTTTTTCATTACTGACAAAATAACGGGAGATACGAATAAGAGGGAGCTCATAAAAGCGGTAAATGAAATAATTTCTGATCCTGATGAGTTTGAAGAATTTGACGACGGAATTTTCTTTTTAAAATATGATGATACCGGAGAAATAACAGCAGGGAATTTTATTCATGGATTTGATGAAAGGCTTCCCTTAAAGGAAAGCAGTTTAAGTTCTTATAACAGTAAAAACGGGAAATTCTATTATTATGATATGAAAATTTATGAAGATGAATGGATCAGAGGGGTAATCCCTGTAAGTAAAATAACTCAGGAAACAAGCCTTCTCTCTCTTATTATTCTTATTTTAACTCCTTTACTTTTAATAATAATAATATATGGCGGGTATAAAATAATAAAAAGTTTTTTAAAACCTATAGAAAAAATATCCGATACTGCTCTGGAAATTCAGAAAAGCGGAAATTTTTCCAAAAGAATAGAGTTAGGCGAAGGAAAAGATGAAGTACATAAAATGGCAGAAACTTTTAACAGTATGCTGAATTCTCTGGAGAATTTTTATTTACATGAAAAAAAATTCAGTTCGGATGTTTCTCATGAGCTTAGAACTCCTGTAAGTGTAATATTGACAGAAAGTCAGTATTCTCTTCAATTTGCAGATAATATGGAAGAAGCGAGGGAATCCTTTGAAGTGATAGAACGTCAGTCAAAAAGAATGTCAGAACTTATAAATCAAATTATGGAGTTGTCGAAAATAGAAAGAAAAGATAAGATAATATTGGAAAAAATAAATATTTCAAATATAATAGAAAAAATAATGGAAGATTACAAAAATTTATTAATTGAAAGAAGTATTAAAATAAATACATATATTCAGCCTAATTTATTTATTTATGGGGAAAAAGTAATGATTGAAAGGCTTTTTGACAATTTGTTAAACAATGCAATGAAATTTACCGAAAATAAAATAAATATAAATTTGTATGCCGAAGAGAAAAAATGTATTTTAGAAGTTATAGACAATGGAATAGGAATTCCTGAAAAAGAAAAAGATGCTATCTGGAACAGATTTTACCAGATAAACATCTCAAGAAATAAGGAAATTAATCAGGGATTCGGATTGGGTCTTTCATTAGTTTCAAAAATAGTGGAACTTCATAATGCATCTATTAAAGTAGACAGTGAAGAAAATAAAGGGACAAAATTTACTATAATTTTTTCTCTTTTAAATCAGGGATAGTTGTTATATTCCTGATTGTATTTTTTTCTGTTTTTTATTTATTATTTTTTGTTTTGAGAATTTTTAAAAATAGCAGTGCTGTTATATTCAGTAGTAGCCAAATCAAGAATATTCTTTTTAGAAAAAAAATTCGTTTTTCATTTATATCGAAGCCGTTTGGTTTAATACCGTATTTATTTATTATTTCTTCAGGATTTTTCATTTTTTCAATAAGATTTCCGTATTTTTTTTTCATTTCATTTTCGCTGACTCCGAATTTTATTTCATTATCAGCATCACTCGAGTAAAAATATCCTCCTTTATATCGGTTTTTAATTTCCTTCACTTTTTTTATATCGTCACTGTCATCAAAATTAATATTATCTTTTTCAATATATCCTATATAATCGGGATTTCTTCTTTTATTTTTAATTTCTGTTCCGAGTTTTACAATATAGAGATTTTCCATAAATTTTCTGTATTTTTCTTCGTTCTTATAAATTTTTTCCGCTTCTTCTTCGCCGATTTCTCCGTAAAGTCCGTTTATTCCTCCCGATAATTGAGCTTTTCCATTTATTTCTAATTTCAGAGTGTATTTATTTTCAAGAATGAGTTCGGTTTTTCTTATATCTGCTTTTTTACTTTCTATTTCCGTTAATAGAAATCCTAAAAAAAGAGCTGTTAAAATAACTGTAGTTTCAAATAAAATAAATTTTATTATCTCTTTTATAATAATATTTTTCATTTCGTTTGCACTCCTTTTAATAGTATCATTTATAAATTTTTATATGATAAAGTTGTTATGCAAGATTAATACGGAACACTTTGTTTCAAAATTACACATTAAAGATTCATTGATTTTTAGATTATATTCTTTTAAGCTGCAATGTGAGAATTATACTATATCAAACAATTTTTTCCAATTGTTTTTTATACTTTAATCAATATATAATTATTAAAAAAATTTATATCCTTAAAAAAGAATTTTGTAGAAGAAATTGTGTTGTAAATAGAGGGAAAATAAGAAAATAAAAGTGATTTTAAAATAATATTTGACATCCCTTATGAAATGTTGTATACTACATATAGACCGTTGGTCGGTATAAATATAATAATAGCTTAAAAGGAGATAAAATGAGTAACGGCAACAGAAAAACACGTGTAGTAAAGGAGTATGAAGAAAGAAAAAGGGAAATAACGGATACCGCTGCAAGGATGTTTATTCAAAAGGGGTATGAAAGATGCAGTGTAAATGAAATAATATCAGAGGTTGGAATTGCAAAAGGGACTTTTTACCATTATTTTAAAACGAAAGAGGAGGTATTGGATGCCGTAATTGAAAAGTTTACGGAAAAAATAAGAAAAAAGGCGGAAAAAATAGCGGATGATTCCTCCCTTGAGCCGCAGGATAAGCTGATTGGGATATTCTTTTCCATGAATATAGAAGAGGAAATTGGAGATAAACTTATTTCAGACATGCATAAACCGGAAAATGCACTTATGCATCAAAAATCCTTGTCATCAGCAATAGAAACTCTTACTCCCATTTTAGTCAAGGCAGTTGAAGAAGGGATAAGGGAAAAAGTATTTTCCTGCCTGTATCCAAAACAGTATATGCAGATTTTCCTTGCATCGGCAATAACATTAACAGATAAAGGTATCTTTGATGTGGATGACCTTGAAGAGGAAAAATTTATAAAGGGAATGATATCCCTTCTGGAAAAAATGCTGGATACTAAAGAAGGGGAATTTTTAAGGCGTATAGAAAAGGTATAATATAAAATTTATAAAATAGAACAGGTTAAAAAAATACAAATACAGAAGTGAATAAATTTTAAGAAAATGTTTTAAAAACGGATTTTTTGAAGACAAAGGGAAGTTATAGAGTGTCCTTTAGGGTTTATGAAACATTTATATATTTTTTCCATTTTTATTGACCGTCAGTCAGTCTATAAAAATTAAAGATGATAAAACAAGAAAAAAATCTAAAGAAAGTTAGAATAAAAACAAAGTAGATAAAATAAAAGTGGAAACCCAATTATATTATTGAAAAATTCCACTGTTTAATCTATAAAAAATCTAAAGGAAAAGAGGAAATAATGAAACAATTTTTAAAACTATGGACAGGGGAGCTTATTTCAAATATAGGGAGCGGTATGACAGCCTTTGCTCTTTCTGTGTACATATATGAGAGAACGAAAAGTGTAACTTATGTATCCCTTATTACACTTTTAGCCTATATGCCGGGGATAATATTAAGTCCTGTGGGGGGAGCCCTTGCCGACAGGTACGACAGACGAATGATGATGATTATAGGGGATCTGTTTTCAGGGCTTGGCTTATTATATATATTATGGAATATAAATATCGGAAACAAAAGTCTTATTCCAATTTTTGCAGGGACAGTTTTTAGTTCATTATTTACAGGGATTTTGGAGCCTTCCTATAAGGCGACTGTTACTGATGTACTTTCCGAAGAGGAATATGATAGGGCAAGTGGAATGATTCAGATGGCAGGAAATGCCAAATACCTTATTTCGCCTGCACTTGGAGGGGTAATTCTTTCCTTCTGGGGAATGAAGGCGATACTCATACTGGATATAATGACTTTTATAATTACTTCTTTTATAATTTTTTCAGTAAGAAAATATGTGAATAAAGGAAAAAGGGTAAAAAAAAGTTCCTTTATTCTCCAAATGAAGGAAGGTTTTTCTGAAATAACCGAAAATAGAGGGATATTTTCTATGGTGGTTACCATGTTCTTTGTATGTTTTTTAATAGGGATAGTTCAGGTTCTTCTAAGACCTCTTATCCTTTCTGTGAGTACTGTAAAGACGGCGGGATTTATGGAATCCGTATGTGCAGTCGGAATGCTTTTTGGAAGTTTGTGGATAGGAGTAAGAGGTTTAAAGGGGAAATATGTAAGGGCATTATCTGTTGCCGGTGTTATTTCGGGAATATTCATGTCCTTTACAGGAATGTACTTTGACCTTATTATTACAGGAATATTTATATTTCTTTTTTTTATCACGCTTCCCTTTATAAATACATGTGCAGACGTGCTTGTGAGGTTAAATGTCTCTGACGAGGTGCAGGGAAGGGTATGGGGGGTAATAGGATTTATAACCCAGATAGGAATGGTGATAGCCTTTGCGGTATCTGGAATACTGGTGGATATGGTATTTGAGCCTCTTATGTCAAAGGGAATACTTACAGATAGTATAGGAGGTTTTATAGGATATGGAAATAGGGGAGGGATAGGTCTTATGTTAATGTTTTCAGGAATTGGAATGGTTTTAATGTTTATAATAATAGGAAAAAATAAAGCCATAAAAGGGCTGGAACTGGGAAAGGAAAAGGTGGGAAATGTATCTTAGGCTATTAAAAAAGGATTTTGAGAAAAATTACATGAATAATATAATATTGTTTTTATTTATAACTTTATCTGTAACAATTGGTGCAACTGTATTTCTGACAGTTTCACAACTTTTTTCCACAATTTCCGGAATGTATGATGTGGCAAAACCGCCCCATTTTCTTCAGATGCACAAGGGGGAAATAAATCAGGATAATATTGATAAGTTTAATAAATCCTATCCTGATGCGGTATACTGGCAGACAGTTCCGTTAATAAATATATCAGGAAATGAAATTACAGTCCAAAAAAACAAGGTGAAAAATAGTAAAGAAGGGTTTGAAAAAGAGTTTATCCTTGAGGAAAGCAGAATGGGTATAAGTCTGGTAAAACAAAATGAAAGCCATGACCTGCTTTTGGATAAAAATAGACAGAGGGTGGTTATAAATAAAGGGGAAATCGGAGTTCCCGTTATTCTTCTTGATAAATTTTCCATAGATATAGGGGATGTAATAATAATCAATACAGGGGGAATGAGAAGGGAATTTACGGTGTCTAAATTTATATATGATGCCCAAATGAACTCAACGATGGTTTCATCCACCAGATTTCTAATAAGTGACGAGGATTTTTCCCAATTATTTTCCGGGGAAGCGGAAAAGGAATATATAATAGAAACCTATTTTAAGAAAACATCAATGGCATCGGCGTACCAGACGGCATATGAGCAAAGTGTGCTAAATCTTCCTAAAAATGGTCAGGCGGTAACATATGTGGCAATATTTCTTATAAGTGCCATGACGGATATTATGACAGCCATTGTATTTCTTATAACAGGATTCCTGCTGACGACCATATCCCTAATATGTTTACGATATATTATTCTGTCTGATTTGGAAAATGATTTTAAGGAAATAGGGACAATGAAGGCTTTAGGAATATCTTCAAAGGGAATATCTGAACTTTATATGTTAAAAATAAAAATTTTGGCAGCATCCGGGGGAATAGTTGGATTTTTTGCAGCCCTTTTGCTGGTACCTCAGATGACGGGACATATGAGCCGTACCTTTGGAAAAATGGATAAAAATATAATCCGGTATATGGGAGGATTTCTAATATGTGTCGGAATATATATGTTTATTATACTGTTTTCAAAGAGAATAATGAAAAGGATAGGAAAAGTTACAGTTGTGGATCTGCTTGTGAGGGGAAAGGGATTTTTAAAGGAAAGAAAATTAAAAGACAATGCTAAAAAAGAGGAACATAGAAAAAAATTATTTCCAAGTATTTATAAAAATATATTTTCCTTTCCCCTTTCGGCAAATGCTGCAGTATCCATAAGGAAAATAAAGAAGGGCTATGGAATTATACTTTGGCTGTCAATGATTACAATGTTTTTTGTGATGTTACCCTTTCGGACTGCAAGCACATTGGGAAATAGGGAGTTTGTAACATATATGGGGGTTCCTGTATCCGATTATCTATTGGAGATCCAACAGGGGGAGGACATTGAAACAAGAAGGGAAAATCTGGAAAAATTTCTCAAAAATAAAAAGGAGCTTCAAAATAATGATGGAAATAACGGGGATATACAATACAGTATTTTAAGAAGGGTAAGGTTACAAGGTATTTCAAGAGAAGGGAAAACAATGGGAATTTACACAGACATAGGAAAACATGCAGGTGAGGGATTAAGATTTTTAAAGGGGAAAAGAGCTAAAAAGGAAAATGAAATAGCCCTATCCCTATTGACAGCTGAAGACATGGGAAAAGCAGTCGGAGAGAAAATAACCATTATTTCTGAAGAGGGGGAAAAAGATTTTTTAGTAAGCGGAATATATCAGGATATTACAAGTGGAGGAAAGACTGCCAAAATGCTGTATGATTTTAAAAACATCCCTACCCAGAAGTATATATTTTACATAAATAACAAAAATGCCAGTAAAAAATCATTGGACAGGGTAAAAAAGGAAACAGATCAATGGAGAAAGGAACTAGGGACAGGCTATACCCTTGAAAGTATGGAGGAGTTTACAGGTCAGACGATAGGAGGGGTGGCAGAAAGGATACAGTACGCATCCTTTTATACCTTGGCAACAGGAGTGTTACTGACAGTGCTTATTACGGCACTATTTATGAAGCTTCAGATTGTAAGAAGGGGAAAGGAGTTTGCAACAAAAAAAACGTTGGGAATTTCTAGGAGAGATATAAATCTTCAGGAATATTATCCAACGGTAATTATGGCATCGGCAGGAATGATAATGGGATTTGTATTTTTAAATGTCTTTGGAGATAAGGTGCTAAGTTTCCTATTTGTTATGGGTAATCTTGGAATTAGCAAAATAACCTTTACACCTCCTTCATTTATGGAATACATTATAATTCCGGAATTTTTTCTATTCAGTCTGACATTGACAGTGTTTATTTTATGCAAGGGAATTACGAAAATTAATATTATAGACTATGTAAACGAATAAAAAAATAAATAAGAAAAAATTATAGAAGGGAGTATGTGATGTCATGGGATTTTCCATGATAATCATATAAAAAATGATAAAAACAGAAAAAATTTGTAAGGAAATAGATGGAAATAAGATTTTATCAGATATAGATTTCCAAATGGAAAAGGGGGAATTTGTTGCAGTTATGGGACCGTCGGGATGTGGAAAATCAACCTTTCTTTATTGTATAAGCGGTATGGACAATGTCACTTCGGGGAAAATTGATTTTAATGGTAAAAATATATGTAAACTGTCAGAAAAGGATATTGAAGGGCTTCGTCTGGAATATATGGGATTTATATTTCAAAGGGAAAATTTTTTAAAAAACCTTTCAGTGGAGGAAAATATTATGTTTCCTGCAATATATTTAAAAAAGGAAAAAAAGGAAAATATAAAGAAAAGATGTAAAATGCTGATGGAAAAAACAGGGATTTTGGAAATTGCCGAAAGGGATATAAGAAATGTTTCCGGAGGTCAGCTTCAAAGGTCAGCCATATGCAGGGCCTTAATCAACAAACCTGCAATTATTTTTGCAGACGAACCGACAGGGGCCTTAAATTCCAAGGCAACAGAGGAAATAATGGATATATTTACAAATATACATAAAGAAGGTACTTCAATACTCGTGGTTACCCATGATTCAGGAGTAGCTGCAAAGGCGGATAAAGTGGTGTTTATGAAGGACGGGAGAATATACTCGGAATTAGTACTAAAGGGTGAGGATATGGCACAGAGGCAAAGGAGGGTGAGGGATATGATGAATGAAATAGAAATTTAGCAGCAGTTTAGAGTTTAGACAGTTTTTGAAAAAAATAAAAAAATTATAGAAAGAGGTATTTTATGAAAAAAATTTTTATATTAGGTTTATTAGTTTCGGCGTTATCATTTACGGCAGAAAAGGAATTTAAAGCAGAAATAGGGGCGAGTGGGTTTTATTCAAATGGAATATATCAGGAAAAAAACAAGGGAGGTGTTATTCCCTTCTTGAATCTTTCCTATAAAAACCTTTATATGGACAATACAGAGGCAGGATTAAAATTTGACGTGGGAGAAAACCTATCTATAAAGGCATATACAAACTTTATGGATGGAAATCTTGTAAAGGGAGAAGACTTGAAAGAGGGATACAAAACATATAAAAAACGTAAGACCCAAATGGCTTATGGTGGAAAATTAAGTTATAGGACGGGTCCTGTTGAAGGATATATTTTTGCACAAGGAGGAAAAAAAGGGGCAAAAGGAGGGGCAGGTGTAAACTATATTATCCCTGTAACTGAAAAAATGGCAGTTTTAACAGGAATAAAATACAATATATATAATAAAAAATATACTGATTATTACTTTGGAGTACATGAAGATGACCTAGGGGGAAAATTGCAAAAAACCTATTTTTCTAAAAGTTCTCATTCCTATGGATTACAGGTGGGAATAGAGAATAAGATTACAGAAAAATTTTCAGCTGTAGGATTTTTTTCAGTGGAAAGATTTTCAAAGGAAGTACACAAATCTCCGATTATAAAGGATAAAAACGAAATTAGAGGAGGACTTGGAGTAAAATATAACTTTTAAGGGGGAACTTTAATATCATTGGTAAAATGGAGAAAAATCAAAAAATATTATTAATGACAAATTTATAAAAATGGGACTGTCTCAAAATAATTAAAATTTTGAGTTCAGCCCATATTTTCTGTTCAAATTAAACTCTCTAATTTTTTAGTGCAATTTTTTTAAATTTTTTGAAAAGGACAATTGTAAAAAAATTAGAGAATCTTATTTCTCTTGAAAAATCTAGTTGATAGTTAGTTTAAGAAGTTTACCTCCGGATCTATAAGTACTTCATCTTCTAAAATATAATAATTGTCTTATGTATTATTTATTTTCTATAGAATAAAAATCATCAAATACAGTATCTAAATCATTTTTTGCTGAATTTAATACTTCATCAGCCGGCAATAAAGGTGTACCTTCCGCCCTTACTATATAAAATTTATCAAATCCCATAAATTCTTCAAATAAAGATTTTAAATAATAATGTGTAAATTCCATTGGTGTGTATCTATCATTATTTGTAAATATACTTCCACTTGCCTGGAGCAGTAATATTTTATAATTATCTGTCATGAGACCTACTGAACCGGTTTCTGTATATTTGAAAGTTTCATTTGGAAGTAAAATATTATCTATATAATCTTTCAATTTTGAAGTTATATTAAAGTTATGTAGCGGTGTAGCTATTACTATACGATGATGTTCTTTAAATTGTAATAATATTTTTTGTGATTTCTCAATTATCGTTTTTTCGTTTTCTAAAAGCTCTTTACCATTCATTTGTTTTTCCCATATTCCCAATAATCCATTCATTTCTATCTTTGGAACATCCATATCATATAGATTGACTATAGTAAGTTCATTTTTATCAAATTTTTTATTAAATTTTTCAAAAAAATTTTTCTGTAATTTATTTGAAAATCGTTCCTTACCATTAAAATCTGGATGTGAATTAATTAGTAATGTTTTCATTTTTTCTCCTTGATTTTTAAAATTTTATTTCTATTGCAATCAATTTATGTTACTAGCTAGAATAGATAATAATTAATAAATTATAACATAAAAAAATTAAATCAACGTAAAATTAGAGAAAATTTTTGAAGGTGTATTGTATAATGAAGTACAACACTTAAAGTACACTATCCATATTCATAATATGAATGTGGAACGAATGAAAATACTAACGGACTGCTAAGAGAATTTCTTCCTAAGGGGAAGAGTATGAAAGGCTTGAAAAAGAAGTTTAAGAAAATAGAAGAATGTCTTAATAACAGACCTAGAAAGATATTAGGATTCAGTAAGCCTAGTGAAGTTCACAATGAATGTAATAGAAGTAACAGGAATATTAACTAAAAAGAAGTTATCTTAATTAATAATTAAAATAACTTCTGGAATTTAATTCTTACATAAATTCTGTTGCACTTTGCTTGACAAAAAGGCCCAAATCAAAAAAATTATCTTTGTCAGGACAGAGTAAAATATTTAGAGGCAGTAAAAAAAGATAGAAGAAATTTAAGAAAAAGTGCTTGCAAAAAAAGAAGAGCCCCTTTACAATATAGTCGCCAAACGAAAGGATTCTCTTCATGAATATAATAGCAGAAAATAACCATAATATAAATAATAACTTTGAACATAACTTTAATATCTCCCTAAAGAAAAAGTATGAAGAATACTTTCAGAATATAGTTTCCAATGCTGACAACAGCTTCTTTGAATTAGATTCGGAAAGAAGAACTTTAAAAGCAAGGGATTTGTAGAAAGAAGTCTTATGACTCAGCTTGGATATATAACCGTTAGAAGAAGAAGGTATATAAAGAAGAACTTCTATATTGACTCGGAGGCAGGCATTGAAAGATATGCCAGGCTTTCAAGAGAATTTATCTTTAAGCTTCTGTTGGAATACTTTCATACTTCTGCCACAGCTCTCTCAAGAAAGTATGGTATTTCAAGACAGACTGTATTTAACCCCATATATAGGTTTAAGATGCCTGAAATAGATATTGAAATATATAGATGACAATAACTGCCATGCGGTATATATAGGAGCAGATGAGGACCATATAAAGTGCAGGAAGGAAAAGTTTACATATATGAGAGTTGTTACAATACATCTTGGTACTGAGGATGAATGAAGGAATAGAAAAAAGTTGATTGACAAGCATACACTAATGTTCCTTACATCATATGAGATAGACTGTGTAGCAGAATACATAATGAACTATCTCTCTAGGATGTATGACATGGATAGGAAGAGGCTGATACTCAATTCAGATGGTGCAAAGTGGATAGAAAGTCTGACAAATAACCTAAAGTCCTACAATGTTATTTATATATATGACGGGTTCCATCTGAACAGTCTCCTTAGGACATTATCAGGAAATAACAGTGAAATTTACTATAAATTGTATAATTTTTTGAATGAAGGTGATATAGAGAAGTTCAATAAGTGTAGCAGTCTGTTAATATAGAGTAACAGACAGAAAAACAGGACATTTATGACAATAGTTAATAAATATGAAATGATAAGGAATATATTTACAATCCCTTTATATGAAGGCTCAAGAACTGAAGGACTTGTATTCCAATGTTCAAGGTATCTTTCAAGCAGGCCGAAGGCATTCTCAAAGAAGAGGCTTCTTGTGAGGGCAATGTATCTTTCATTTATGCTTAACTATGGTCATGATTATGAGAAGACAAAAGAGCTATATTTTGGTAATAGTAAAGTGGATAAAATAGAGGAAGTAATAAGCGTTAATTACGATTTAAAATATATTGAAAATGAGAGAAGGACAAACATACCGTACCTGAACCAGACTAACAGCTATATAGGGGATGTACTTTATGGAATATCCCATAACAAATTGATCTAGAGTAATATATTTAAAAAAAATGACAGTGAAGGTTAAAAAACTTCTAACCTTTTACTGCCCTTAAACATTTTACTCTGTTGTTTTTTTTACATTGAAAACTTTTCTTTTTTTGTGTTATAATATTTTAAATTAATTTCTGCTAAAGTAAAAAAATAAAAGGGTTTCAACAGTAATAACCGGAAATATTTTTTCAGGAAAGGAGAAAGAAATATGGTAAAAGTATTATTTGTATGTCTGGGAAATATATGTCGTTCTCCCATGGCAGAAGCGGTTTTCAGAAAAATGGTTGAAGATGAAGGGCTGACAAGACAGATTCAAATAGATTCAGCGGCCACAAGTTCGTGGGAGCAAGGGAATCCTGTTCACAGGGGTACACGAAAACGTCTTGCAAAAGAAGGCATAAGTACTTCAGGAATGTATTCACGTGTATTAAATGATGATGATCTTTCTTCCGATTATATAATCGGAATGGATGAGAGCAATATAATGAATATAAGGAATTTTATCGGAAAACGTGTTGTTTCAAGAGTTAATCGTTTGCTGGAATATGCAGGGGAAGTCCGTGATATTGAAGATCCTTATTATACGGGAGATTTTGATAAGACTTACGAAGATGTGACAAAAGGATGTGAAGCATTACTTCTTTTCATAAAAAAGTATGATTTCAGTATGAAATAATATAAAAATATCTGATACTTGTTCCGATATGAGTTAGAATGTATACCAATTATTCAAAATGAATCGAAGAAAATATAAAATCTTTTAAAATTCAACTCAAAAAGGAATATATAAATGTATGATAGTAAAATTAAACAATAAAGACAGAGTTAGAGCTGAAAGGATTCTTGAAATCCAAACTGCGGCATATAAGATAGAATCTGAAATAATAAAATTTTATGAAATACCTGCATTGAATGATACTGTTGAAACTATTATAAATTCAAATGAAATTTATTTAGGATATGAAATTAACAGTACTGTTGCAGGTTTTCTCTCCTATGAATATAAAGGGAATTTTTTTGAAATATGTAAAATGACTGTTGATCCGGATTTTTTCAGAAATGGAGTTGCCGGAAGTCTTTTAAGGTATATGATGGCAGATATAGTTAAAAATTCAAAAGTTGTTGTCTCCACGGGTTCAAAAAATGTTCCTGCAAAAAATCTTTATAGAAAATATGGATTTGAAGAAAAAAATGAGATTGAAATAGAAAAAGGTTTTTTTATTACTCTGATGGAGTATTCATCTTTATTAGAATAATTGGGGTAAGTAATTTTATGAATATTTATTAAAAACAAGTCTGTACTTGAAGATATTGAAAAAATGAGTTTTATTCATGCCGAAACTTGGAAAAAAATATTTAGGGATATGTTTATCGATAGATTTTCTGATGATTTATCACGAAATTTTCAGTTCAAAGGATTTTGTAATATGGTTATTAAGACTGTTAAATATAAAGAAGTATCTCTTTTGTTGCTGAAATAAATGGAAAAATTGCGGGAGATATTTTCGGAAAAAGTAAAGATAAAAAATATCCTGAAAATGGAGAAATTTATGCTACTAACGTACTCATATATATAGATAGAAAACAGAAGAAATATTTATGAAAAAAATTCTTGAAGAAATAAAATAAAGAAGGAAGATATATCCCAATCTTTCTTATGATTGTGAGAGAAAATAGAAATACAGAAAAATTTTATGAAAATATAAGATTTATGGATATAGGAATAATTCTAAAAGATAAAATTGAAAACTTTTATTTTAGTGAACTTGTTATACATGATTTTGATAAATAAAATATAGGAGGTTTTATGGCAACTACACATACACATATTGGAAATTATGAATTTAAAAGCTGTTTTATGAATGCAGCAGGGGTTTACTGCTATGACCGTAGTGAATTGGAAAAGGTAATTAATTCCGAAGCGGGAACTTTTGTAACGAAAACTGCCACATTGAATAAACGTGAAGGGAACCCTCTTCCACGTTATTATGATACTGAATTAGGAAGTATTAATTCTATGGGATTGCCTAATCTCGGAATTGATTATTATTTGGAGTATCTTATCGAATTACAAGAAACAATGCCCGAACGTTCTTTTTTCCTTTCTCTTGTAGGTATGTCCCCTGAAGAAACTCATATATTACTTAAAAAAGTTCAGGAAAGCAGTTTTAAAGGTCCGATAGAATTAAATCTGTCTTGCCCTAATTTGCCCGGAAAACCTCAAATCGCCTATGATTTTGAAACAACCGAAATTCTTTTATCGGAAATATTTGAATATTTTAAAAAGCCGTTAGGAGCAAAATTACCTCCGTATTTTGATATTGTTCACTTTGATCAGGCTGCAAAAATTTTCAATAAATTTCCTTTGTTTTTTGTAAACTGCGTAAATAGTATCGGAAACGGTTTGATAATTAAAGATGAATATACTGTTATTAAACCGAAAAACGGATTCGGAGGAATAGGCGGAGAATATATCAAACCTACGGCATTAGCCAATGTTCATGCTTTTTATCAAAGATTAAATTCATCTATACGGATTATAGGAACAGGAGGAGTTTTAAATGGAAAAGATGCTTTCGAGCATATTTTATGCGGGGCTTCCATGGTTCAGGTAGGAACTGCTCTCCAGAAGGAAGGGCCTGAAATTTTTAAACGCTTAAATGAAGAGTTGGAAAGTATAATGAATGAAAAGGGTTATAAAACAATAGAAGATTTCAGGGGGAAATTGAAAATGATATAAAGTAATTTTAGATAAAAGTTTAATTAAACTGTAATTATAAAAATTAAGTGAAGTTCTCAATGTTTAAATTATTTTAATGAAAAATATATTTTTATAAGGTTTTATTACCATTCTCATATTTCGGCTGTCAACTGCAAAATTTTTTAAAGCTGTAAAAATATTTATTATGTATGGGAAAACAGCAAACTAAATATTTTGGATAGCTGTTTTCCTGAACAGTATAGTTTTCTGTTTTTTAAAACTTCAAAAGATACTGATTTAAAATATTGATGTGCTATGTTCCACAGTAAGTTTGATAAGGAATACGGCTTATTAACGGCTCTGTATATTTTTCCGATAATTTCCTATTATAATTATAAGGAGTGGAAAGAATATCCAGAAGACTTTTTATTGTTTCAAAATTGCCATTTTCAGCATCAAACAGTGCTTCTTCAACAATGTGATTTCTGGGAATTACGATAGGATTATGTTTTTTCATCAGATTTATAGATTCTTTTTTAGAATTTTCCTGTTGCTTTTTTCTTAATTCCCATTGGTGTTTCCAATTTTTGAAGTCCTGAGAATTGAAAAAGAGAAAATTATATTTAATTTTTTCTCCGAAATTTTCTGTAGTTAATCCGACAAAAGTATTTGTATAGTCAGCTTTATATTTTTCCAT
This sequence comes from Leptotrichia sp. OH3620_COT-345, assembly GCF_003932895.1. Lineage (NCBI taxonomy): Bacteria > Fusobacteriati > Fusobacteriota > Fusobacteriia > Fusobacteriales > Leptotrichiaceae > Leptotrichia > Leptotrichia sp. OH3620_COT-345. The sequence continues at coordinate 81,263 of NZ_RQYW01000006.1, forward strand.
AATATTCAGCAAATCTTTGTAAAGTTTTTCATCATTTTCATTCTCGTTAAACAGTCCTAACTTTTTTCTCATACTTGAAAGCTTGTATTTATTATATAAAATATTAAACTCTGAAAGTTTTTCCTTAACTAAAATTATTGCTTTTTCATAATTCAAAGAATTTTGATGACTGTTATAAGTATAATTGAAAATAGGCAGAATACATTCAGCAAAAACAGTTAGATTCCACAATCCTATACGGGACTGATTTTCATATGAATATCTTCCATAAATATCAATGGAGCTGAAAACGGTCGCAGGATGGTATATATCCATAAATGCACAAGGTCCGTAATCTATTGTTTCTCCACAAACGGACATATTATCCGTATTCATTACTCCGTGTACAAATCCTGTTAAATCCCATTGAGAGATTAATTTTGCCTGTAATTTTATAACTTCTTCAATAAAAAGTATATATTTTATATTTCCTTCAATTTTTTCTAAATGAGGAAAAAATCTGTTTATAGTGTAATCGGTTAATATTTTCAAATCTTTTAAATTACAGTATTTATAGGCGTATTCAAATGTTCCTGTTCTTATATGCCCTTTTGCCGTTCTTGTGAGAACGGCTCCTATTTTTTCTATTCCCCTATATACAGTTTCTCCGGTAGTGACTACTGCCAGACTTCTTGTAGTGGGAATATTGAGGTAAAACATGGCTTCACTTATAATATATTCTCTTAGCATGGGAGCTAATACGGCTTTTCCGTCTCCATTTCGTGAATATGGAGTTTTTCCTGAGCCTTTTAACTGTATATCATATAATGTCCCGTCTTCGGAAGTAAATTCTCCGAGAAGTAAGGCCCTTCCGTCACCCAACATTGTAAAATGACCGAATTGATGTCCTGCATAAGCCTGAGCAATAGGAATCGAGCCGACAGGTAATTTATTTCCCGAAAAAAATTCAACTCCTGAGGAGCTTTTAAAAAAAGCTCTTTCATTTTCATCAAATCCCAGATTTTCAGCTAAATTATCATTAAAAAGAATCATTTTCGGATTTTTAAAAGGTATAGGATTTACTTGTGTATAAAATTTATCAGGCAATTCTTTATAATATGTATTTTTTAAGTTTATAGTCATTTACGAAGCTCCCTTTTATTTTTAATTTTTCCATTTTAAAATTGAATTTTATTTATGTTTCCCGATTAAATATTTAATTAAAGAAAAATAATAAATAGAGTTTTATAAAATTACAAAGATTTTAGATTTGTTATCCTCCTATCAATACTTTGAAACCTCTATTTTCAACATATTTTTTTATTTTTTCAATTTCTTCTTTTTCAGGAATTTCAATGTTTTCCAATTCATATTTTCTTCCGAGCATTTCATACTTTGACATTCCGTAATTATGATAGGGAAGAATATGGATTTCTTTTATACCATATTCACTAATAATTTTCAATATTTCATCTATATTCTGAATGTTGTCGGTATATTTTGGAATATAAGGGAACCTCGGAATAACTTTGTTTTTTTTTGTTGCTTCAATAAAATTTTCTTTTATTGTTGTAAAATCTCCTTTTATTATTTCTTTTGATTTTTCGTTATCAGTTATTTTTAAATCAAAAAAAACAGTATCTGTATAATCCAGCATTTTTTTCAATATTTCGGTTTTTCCATAACCGCATGTTTCTATTGCAGTATTTATCATATTGTCCTTTAACTCTCTTAAAAGTTTTGTGGCGAATTCTCCTTGAGCCAATATTTCCCCTCCCGATAAAGTTACTCCACCTCCCGAAACATTAAAAAATACTTCATCTTTTAGTACTTCTTTGACAATTTCATTTACGGTGTACCATTTACCTGTAGTTGTTATTTTCCCGTTTATACCGCTTTTCATTTTTTCTGGTCGAAAGCTTTGAGATTCAGGATTTGAACACCATGGACATCTTAACGGACAACCTTTAAAAAATACGACCGTTCTTATTCCTCCGCCGTCATTTAAGGAATATCTCTGTATATTGAAGATTAGTCCTTTTTCTTCATTGCCAGTCATAGTATTACAGTATACACCTCTTTTCTTTTTACAGTAGATTGAATTTGGTTTTATATCGGATATTTACTTATTTGATTTTATTGCGGAAGTCTCTTTTTTCATTATTTGTTATAGCTGATGTTCAGTTCTGTGGATAATATCGTCCTGTATTTTTTTGTTAAGCTCACTGAAAAATGCACTGTATCCTGCTACTCTTACTACAAGATTTCCATATTTTTCAGGTTCTTTCTGAGCTTTTCTCAGAGTTTCTATGTTTATTACGTTAAATTGTATGTGAGTGAGTTTCAGCTTCATATAAGCATAGATAAAATCTACAAATTTATTCATACCTTCCTCAGTTTTCAATGTTCCCGGACTTAATTTGACATTTAGCAGACTGCCGTTTGTTAGAAGGACATTATCCAGTTTACTTAAACTTTTCAGTACAGCAGTGGGACCGAATATATCCCGTCCGAACATCGGTGACAGACCTCCGTCAGCCAACTGTTCTCCTGCGTATCTTCCATCAGGTGTAGCTCCTACAACTTCGCCTAAAGGAATATGAGCAGAAACTGTGTAAGAACCGGGGATAAACATTCCGCCTCTTGAATTTGAGTATTTTTCCACTTCCTTACAGTAATATCTTAATATTTCCGCACTTATACCGTCTACTTCGTCAATGTCATTTCCGTACTTGGATTCATCATTTATAAATTCGTTTCTTATTTCTTCATATTTATCTTTGTAGTTATTTTTCAATATTTTTACAAGTTCTTTATATGTATATTTTTTATTATCAAATATGAACTTTTTTATTACTGCCAATGAATCACATAAATTAGGTAGACCTATTCCCTGAACTCCTGAAAAATTATATCTTGCTCCTCCTGAAGTTATATCTTTACCGTTTTCCTGACAATCTTTTATAAGGGTTGATAATAAGGGAACAGGAGCATATTTTTTATGTCCTTTGTCCACAATGTTGCTTCCTTCCGCCATTAAGGCAACATAATGGGAAATGGAATTTTTTATATCTTCGATAATTTTTTCTATACTTAAATTTTCCGTATTTTCATTGTCATAAATTACATTTTCCATTATTTTCAGTATATTTAACATAGCTATATCATGTAATCCGTATGTTTTTCCCGGAATGGATAATTCGACACATCCTACTACAGAATAGTCCCTTGCATCTTCTAATGATACTCCCCTTGATAAGAAAGAAGGAATTACAACTTCATCGTTAAATAATTGAGGTATACCCGTTCCGAGAGCTATTGTTTCACATGTTTTTTTTATAAATTTTTTTGGTTCGATGTCATTTACTCTGACACCGAGGTTAGGTTGAGGTAGTCTTATGTCCTGATAAGCATCCAAACACAAGTATGACAGGTCATTTACTGCAGAACGTCCGTATATTGTCACCCCCCCTAAAAGGGCAGTATAGCCTGACGGAAATCCTGCAAAAAATTTTGCACTGTGTTCACTTCTAAGTAAAACTACATCATTTGTTTTTATATAAAATGCTTCAAGATATTCTTTCAGTTTATTTATTTCTTCTCCTTTTTCAATATCGTTTTTATAATAAGGGTATAAATACTGGTCTATTCTTCCCAGAGAAATCGAGCTTGCATTGGACTCCATCTGAAGGACTATGCTTGTATACCAGAGCAGTTGTAAGGCTTCATAAAAATTTTCAGCAGGTTCTGTAGATATTTTTTTCGATGTTTCGGCTATTATTTCCAGTTCGGATTTTCTTGTATGGTCTTTTTCATTTTTCGCCATTTCTCGAGCTAATTTTCCGTATCTTTTAATATGGTTTACAGTTGCTTCCAGAACAATGTCTGAAGCTCTAAAAAAATCATTTTCAGGATTTTTCAGAAGCTTTTCTTTAATTTCCTTTTTTATCTTTCCGTATCCTTTTCGGAGTACAGTTTCGAAGTCAGGAATAATATGTCCTTGCCCCTTATCAGTCTGATTCAGATTAACTATTTTTTCATTGACAGCTTTCTTTATAGGTTCAGGAATTACACCGTTTAAAGAATCTTTCAGAGATTTTCCCGCCCAATAAGGATAAAGCATTTCTATAAATATTTTTTTATCCTCTTCTTTAAATATAAAACGATCTTGAGGTCTTGTTGCCATTGTGTCTATTTCTTTCATTATCCAGTAAGGGTCCATTTCAGGAGAAATTATTCCGGCCCTCGGATTTACAGTTCTATTCCCGGCTATCAGTTCTTTTTCCCTTATACTTATTTTCATTTTATTCAATATTTTTTCAACGGCTCTGGCTCTTCTTATTATTTCAGGTTCATTTATTGTTTCTTTGTGACTTTCAGTATAAAGAACGGCTCTTTCTATGGAAATTTCCCTTTTATTTTTAAACAGTTCTTTTTTTAAAAATTCTATTCTTTCATTCATAATATAACCTCCGGTTCAATATTATCTTAAATAACAATATGGTTTTTTAAAAACCATTTCATTAATATATTATCTCTATATTATTTTTTTGTCAAGTTTTTTATTGTTTTTTATTGTTTTGTATTTTGTATTTGATAAATAAAAGAGTTTAATATATAATGTTTTATATAACTACTATTTAAATATTAAGGAGTTTTCTATGTTTGTATCAGAACGTTTAAATGAAATCCTGAAGATGATGGATAAAGAAGGAAAAGTCGAAGTAAATAAGTTAAGTAAAACATTTAATGTATCTAAAGATTTAATAAGAAAAGATTTAAGCAGACTGGAAGAACAGGGATTGCTTGAAAGAACTTACGGAGGGGCAGTAAAAAAACGTCAATTTGCCAAAACTATTACAATTGCATCGAGAATATCCCAGAATACAGAGATTAAAAGAAAAATAGCATTAAAGGCATTAAGTGAAATCAATGAAAATGAAAATATATTTCTGGACATTTCCTCAATAAACTATATTTTAGCTCAGGAAATAATAAAAGAAAACTTAAATCTCACTATTATTACAAATATGATTGATATTATGCATCTTTTTTCATTAAATTCTAATATGAAAACAAAACTTATCGGTATTGGAGGAACATGTAACAGTTTTATAGACGGTTTTGTGGGCATTGCAGCTATAAACCAAATCAACAGTTTTAATATTGATCGTTGTTTTATAGGAGCAATAGGAGTAAATACATATAATGGAAATGTTTCGACTTATGATCAGGAAGACGGTCTTACAAAATCTTCAATTATAAATACAAGTAAAATAAAATATCTTATTACCGAAAAAAGTAAAATAGATCAAGATGGGCAGTATAATTTTTCAAATCTTAAAATATTCGATTCTATTATTACTGATGATAATATTTCTATTTCGGGAATAAAAGAGCTGAAAAAATATAAAATTAAAATTATATAAGATTTTTCTCGAAGCTTCGTTACTGTTCTTGTACTCCTGTCATGAATTGTAATATTTTTTAATCCTCAAAAATATCTTGAATGTGGAAGGGAAATTAGAAAAGATAAAGAAAAAAATAAATAAAGTAATTATCGGAATTTTTGTTAAGTTTCTTTATGTCCTGTTAATATATCGGGAGCAGGTATAAAAGCCGATAGGAGCGTTATTTAGAATGTAAATATGAACCATGCATCGAACGGAACAGTTTTAATAAACATATCCATATCTACAGATGAAGAAATATTTGTAAGTTCCTTTAAAGAATTCAATTTTGGACTGAAGAAATTACAAGGGATTTCAATGTCGGAATATATAATAAAATAGTTCGAAAACATTTGAAAGATTGAATTATAATGTTAAAATGGTTATAATGTAAGTGATTTTAAAAAATCAAAAATATTTATAACATTTAGAAATAAATAAGAAAAGTGGAAAATGAAAGGAGAAAATTATATAAATGGATAAGTTATTTCATCCTGAGATTAAAAATGTTGTATTGGAACAGATTTTTTATGCTTTAAGTGATTCTACCAGACTGATGATTTTTAAAAGATTATATAGTTCTGAAAAAGAGGAAAAGTGCGGGTGTTTTGAAGATTTAGGAAAAAAAAACAATCTTTCTCATCATTTTAAAGTTTTAAGGGAAAATGGAATTATAAAAGTGAGGATTGATGGAAGAAACAGATATGTTTCAATAAGAAAAGATGAATTAAATTTAAAGTTTCCAAACTTGCTTGACTTAATTTATGACGGATGTAAAAAGCAAATAAAGTAAATGGAAAAAAAGATTTATAATAAGGAAAAATTAATGAAAAGTAAAAGAGATAGTAATGAAAGTATTTATATAATAGATTATGATGAAATCGTAGTCTTTAAAGAAAGAATAACAAGGTTTACTGTATCTTTTGATTTTAAGAAAAAATTGGGAAATAATGAAAACAGCGGAGAAAATCTTGCACATCTTCATGATTCAGGCAGACTGACAGAGCTTCTTATAGAAGGAAATGAACTTTTTATAAAAAGAAGTGAAAAGAAAGACAGGAAAACCAAATGGGATGTCATAGGAGTAAAAATAGAGGATGAAGTCGTACTTATAAATTCCGCTTATCACAGATATATTGTAGAATCTATATTGAATAATGAGGAATTATCTCCTTTTGGAAAAGTAAGGAACATACAACCTGAAGTCAAGTATAAAAACAGTAGAATAGATTTTTATATGGAAACGGAAAAAGACAGAATATATTTGGAAATAAAAGGATGTACTTTGATTGAAAATAAAATTGCCACTTTTCCCGGAGCCCCTTCAGTTCGTGCGGTAAAACATCTGAATGAGCTTATGGAACTGAAAAAAGAAGGTTTCAGAGCAGCCGTGCTGATTCTCATATTCAGAAAGTCCAAATGTTTTAGACCGAGACATGAAACTGACAGGAATTTTGCCCAAACATTTTATAAAGCAATAGATAAAGGTGTAGAAATTTATACTATGCTGTTAAGTTATGAAAACAAAAATATTTATTTTCAGAAAAGGTTGAAAATTTTAGGAAAAAGTTTTAAATGAAAATCTTTAAAATAAACAGTTGTATATTACTTTATAAACTAATGAAGATTGAACAAAAAAAAAATCTATGTTATAATCAATGCAAAAATATGATTTTAAAAAGGAGATAGAATGGATAAAAATTTACAACCACTTATATTAATGACCGGGTTTATGATTGTACTTTTCGGAACTCAGATTTGGACTGCCAGAAAGAAAAGTGCAAAGCAGAAAGCTATGTTAGATAATTTAAAAGTAGGAGATAAAATAGTTACTATAGGAGGGATAACCGGAACTATTGCAGCTGTTTTAACTGATACTGTTGAAATAAAAATTGATAAAACTGCAAGAATGACTATATTGAAAACTGCTGTTTCAAGAGTTACCGAATAATCATGATGCAAATGTGATAATAAATATATTATTTTCAGAAGATTTTAAAGTCGTGTAATTATCTCTGACAATAATAAAATAAAACACAGGAGGAAAAATGAAAAGGGTATTAATACTACTGTTGCTCATTATGAGCACAATTGTATTTTCTGAAACCTTAGAAAAGGTGACTTACAGGAATGGAGTTTATACTGCAATATTTAAAGAAAAAAGAAAAATAAATACGAGTGCGACTTTTAATCAGTCACAGTCAATTTTGGCATTGGATTTTCAGAATGTGACAGTTAAGAATAACATACCGGAAACTTTGAAAGTAAATGATCAATATGTGGATACGATAAGCATTACTGAGGTAGCGGGAATTGCAACGATATCTTTTTATTTGAAAAAAGGAACTGCTTATAGATTAGTGAGCAGAAATGGAGAAATTCAGGCTACATTCAGTAGGGAAAAGGACGGTTCTACAGGAACACAGAGTGTTAAGTTAAAGCCTACACAGCCTACAAAAAAGAAAAAATATACAATAGTTGTAGATGCAGGACATGGCGGAAAAGATTCAGGGGCTACAGCTAACGGATATAGAGAAAAGGATTTGGCACTTGCAATATCTCAGAAACTTGCTAATAATTTAAGAAAAGACTTTAATGTAATAATGACGAGAAATACTGACGTTTTTATACCATTACAGACAAGAGCGAAAATAGCCAATGATGCAAATGCGGATTTTTTTGTAAGTATACACTTGAATGCAGGAGGAAGTTCTGCAAATGGAGCTGAAACATTTTATTTTTCAAAGAAAGAATCAGCTTATGCAGCTGAAGTTGCAAGGTTTGAAAACAGTGTTGACAGTGGATATGCGGATATTCCTTTATCGGATTTTATAATAAATGATATTTTTTATAGAATAAATCAACAAAAAAGTGCTGCAGTTGCCACAGATGTACTGGACAGTATAGTGTCAAACTTCGGACTTAGACGTAGAGGAGTATTCGGAGCAAATTTTGCCGTGTTACGTGGAACAAATGCCCCGGCAATACTTGTTGAAGTAGGATTTATTACAAATTATTCAGATATTGACCAGTATCTGAGCGAATCAGGAAAAGAACGTCTGGCCAGCGGGATTGCCAATGCAATAAGAAAGCATTTTAATTAGGAATTAAGTTAAAAAAATAGAAGTAAAAAATATAAAATGAGGTGTTTATTATGGGGAAAGGAACAGAAACCGGTAAAAACGGAAGCAGTAAAATAGGGAAATTTTTTAGAAAGAATTTTCCTGTAATGATACTTGTACTTCTTTCTGTAGGAGCTGTAGTTGTGAACTATTACGACAAAAAAAATTCACAGCTTATAAATGTTACTGTTGATCCGAAATTAGCGGCGACATCTGCAACAAGTGCTGAACAGACTCAGAAAATTGAAATAGCGGTTTATAATCCTGAAACAAAATTAATTGAAAACAGTGAGGTCTCGATTCCTAAGCAACTTAATGTAATCGAAGGAGATTTTGTAAATGAAATTATTAAAAAGTCACCATATGTGACTAAGGAGATGAAGTTTCAAAGTGCGTACAATTTAATGATAGAGGACAAAAATACTATTATTATTAAACTTAACGCACAATTTTCAGGATTAAAAGCAAATAGAGAGCTGTTTGACGGATTTTCCCAAGCTATAATACAAACAATAACTAAAAATTTTCCCAATGTTCAGTCAGTTATGATACAGCTGGATGGAGAAACAGCAGCTCAATAGGAATTTAAAATAATTGATATTAAAAATATAAATTACCAGGGGGCTGTTATGGGAATAAATATTAATAAAATAAAAGAAAATGTAAAAAAATACCTTGATGAAAAAAGATACAAACATGTTGAAAGAGTAGCCGAAGCTGCGAAAAATCTTGCCGGAATTTATAGAATTTCTATTAATGAAACTGAAGCCGCAGCTTATCTTCATGATGTAGCAAAGTTTTTCGAACTTTCTGTTATGATTGATTTAGTTAAAGGAAAATATCCTGAAATTGAAGATGAGCTGTCAAAATCTACAGCTATACTTCATGGATTTGCAGGTGCAGAATTTATAAAAAATAATTATGAACTTTTTGAAATTGATAATGAAGAAATTTTAAATGCTGTTAAATATCATACAATCGGCAGTGGAAAAATGGGAGTACTTTCAAAAATTATTTATCTGGCAGATGCTATAGAAGACGGAAGAACATGGCAGGGAGTTGAAAAAGCAAGAGAACTTGCAAAATATAATTTAGACGAAGCTATTATATTTGAAATAAATACTAAGATTGAGTACTTACTTTCAAAAAGGAGCATAATACATCCTAATATTATTTTATTCTGGAACTCTTTAATTTGCAAAAAAAATAAAAGTTAAGGAGGAGAAATGAAAGAGCTTATATATTTAAGAAAATTATTGGAGGAACATGAGTTGACGTTTCAGCAGATAATACAGATGTTGGAATGGACTCCAAAAAAGAGAAAACTGTATAAACGGATACTTTCCTCGTGGGAAGATGAAGGAGAAATTTATTTAAAAAGAAACGGTAAATATACACTTCCTGAAAAAGCCGGACTGATAAAGGGAGAAATCTCAATTTCAAGAGGCAACTTCGGGTTTTTAGATGTGGTCGGAGAAAGTAGTGTTTTTATTCCCGGCCACTATTTAAATACTGCCATGGACGGTGATACTGTCTTAGTCAGAATTTTAAAAAATAATGGAAATTCTGAGAAAAGCAGAGAAGGAGAAGTATATAAAGTTGTAAAAAGAGCAAGAGAAATTATTGTAGGTATATATGAGCATAATATGAGTTTCGGATTTGTAAGACCGAGAACTTCAGGGAGAGATATTTATATTCCTAAAAAGAAAATAAAAGGGGCGAAAACAGGGGATTTAGTAGCAGTAAAAATATATTTCTGGGGGGACAGTGAGAAAAAGCCTGAGGGAGAAGTGATAAGTATACTTGGAAATCCTGAGAATACTGAAGCATTAATATCAGCTCTTCTTATAAACCAAGGCATACAGGGAAAATTTCCTAATGAAGTAATTAAGGAAGTGGACAGAATAGAAGAGAATTTTTCTGAAGAACTGGATAAAAGAAAGGATTTGAGACATCTGGATATTATAACTATTGATGGAGCCGATGCAAAGGATCTTGATGATGCGGTTTACGTGGAAAAAAATGATACAGGATTTAAATTGATAGTAAGTATTGCCGATGTTTCTTATTATGTAAAAAGCGGATCAGAACTTGATAAAGAAGCTTTGAAAAGAGGGAATTCGATTTATATGGTGGATAGAGTAATTCCCATGCTTCCAAGGAAACTTTCAAATAATCTCTGTTCTTTAAATCCTCATGAAGATAAGCTTACATTTACTGTTGAAATAGATTATGACAATAACGGAAAAGTCATAAAAAATGATTTTTATAAGTCAATTATAAAATCAAGACACAGAATGACATATTCTGATGTAAATTCTATAATTGATGGAAATGAAGAGCTTATGGAGAAATACTCGGATATTTATGAAATGCTGAAAAATATGCTTTCCCTTTCAAAAATAATAAGAAACATTAAAAAGCGAAGAGGCAGCATTGATTTTGAATTGCCTGAAATAAAGGTTATCCTTGATGAAAATAAACTTGTAAAAGACATAGAACTTCGTTCAAGGGGAGAAGCAGAAAGAATAATAGAAGATTTTATGGTTGCAGCAAATGAAGTGGTGGCGGAAAAACTTTTCTGGGAAGAAATACCGGCTGTTTACAGGGTACATGAAGATCCTGATAAAGCTAAAATAGCCGTATTAAATGATTCACTTATAAAATTCGGATATTATCTGAAAAACCTGGATGATTTGCATCCGGGTAAATTTCAGGCTATTATTGAAAAAACAACAGGACTTCCTGAAGGTTATCTTATTCATAAACTTATTTTAAGATCTATGCAGAGGGCAAGATACGCCAATAAAAATCTCGGACATTTTGGACTTGCTTCAAAGTATTATCTGCATTTTACTTCTCCCATAAGAAGATATTCAGATTTAGTAGTGCATAGAATGCTTGGAAAATCTATTACTGAATTTATGAAAGATAGAGAAAAGAGTTATTATTTAGAAAATTTTGATACAGTGTCGTCTATTATTTCAAAAACTGAAAGAGTAGCTGATAAGCTTGAAGAGGATAGTGTTAAAATCAAACTGATAGAGTATATGCAGGATAAAATAGGAAATATTTATATTGCAAGACTTAGCGGAATGAGTAAAAATAAAGTTTTTATGGAGCTCGAAAATCATATAGAAGTTGTTTACAATGTCCTTATCTCCAAAGATGACTTTATATATGACGAAGAAAATTACAAAATTACTGATACTGTAACGGGTACTTCCTATACAATGGGAAATACAATTAAAGTCATCGTAACGGGAGCATCTTATCAGAAAATGGAAATAGAAGTAATACCTTATAAAGAAAAAATAAATGAAATTAAAGAGCAATAAGGTTAAAAATTTAAGGAATATGAGAAATATAGATTACAAAATCCTAAAAAATTAAAAATAACAGGAGTAATAAATAGCAAAGGAGGTATGAACAAATGGTATTGGCAAGGAATAAAAAAGCATTTCATGATTATTTTATTGAAGATAAAATAGAAGCGGGAATTGAGCTTGTAGGAACTGAAGTGAAGTCAGTAAAAGCAGGAAAAACAAGTATAAAGGAGAGTTTTATAAGAATAATTAAAAACGAAGTTTTTATAATGAATATGCATATTACTCCTTATGAATTCGGAAATATAAATAATCCACCTGAAACAAGGGTCAGAAAATTGTTAATGAATAAAAGAGAAATAGAAAAATGGTCATCTAAAATAAAGGAACAGGGCTACACTATAATTCCTTTATCAGTATACACTAAAAAAAGACTTGTAAAAATGGAAATAGGTCTTGCTAAAGGAAAAAAGCTTCATGATAAAAGAGAAACTCTTAAAAGAAAAGATCAGGAAAAAGATATGAAAAAGATACAGAAAGATTTTTCACGTTTTTAAATTTAACTCTTTTCATACAGTAAAATAATTTGAGTTGGAAGTTTTTTGTCAAAATTTTTTCCAAAAAAATCCGGTGTCAGAAATGTAAAAACCGCAATTAAGTTATCATGGAAAGAAAATCAATAAAAATAAAAAAGATATTTTTATTTAGTTCACTTTAAACCTCTTTATATGTTGTAAAATTTGAATGTTGAAATGAAAATAAAAATATATTATTTATAAATATGGTAAAGTTTGATTTCAGTATGACATAATTTACTTTAAATTTTATAAATTTAAAGAAAGAAAAATTTATGAGCATTTGTAAAAAGAGTTTTAAGGGAATCAGCTCATTTACTTTACATATACTGGCAATAACATTTATGCTACTTGACCATTTATGGTTTCCTATTTTTTCCTTTATGATAGTCGAAGGATTTTTTCATACGAAAAGTTTTACAAAATATTTGATGCGTCTTTTTATATTTGCATTAATTTCGGAAATTCCGTTTAATTTGTTTGTAAGTTCGGAAATTGCATACCCTTATTATCAGAATGTACTATGGACTTTTCTAATTTCGTTGATTGCCCTTTGGGCAATTAAAAAAAATTAAAGCAAAAAATATTAGTCCTATTATCAAAACACTATTAATTATTACAGTATGTGGATTATCTTTTGTATTTTCAGTGTTTTTTAATATGGACTATAACATGTACGGTGTAGCAATGGTTCTTGTTTTTTATTTTTTCAGAGGGAGAAAATGGTATTTTTTGGTAGCTCAGATCTTTGTTTTTATTTATATAAACTGTTTCCGGGTGAGTAGTCTTGAATATGGATATACAGTTTTTAATTATAAAGTATACATTCCTCAACAGGTTTTTGCCATATTTGCGTTGCCTGTTATATGGATGTACAACGGTAATCAAGGTTTTCATTCTAAAGGAATAAAGTATTTATTTTATATTTTTTATCCTGTTCATATGTTGGTGTTATTTTTAATAAGTATTTTTTTGTGAAAATTTGCTATTAAACTTCATACTTTTCCGCTACTGATTAGAGAATTTTTTAACTTTTAGAAATGTTTGTTATATCCGGGAAACAATAAATTTAATGTATTTGAACAGTTATTTTTCTGAACGGAACGACTATTTTTTGAAAAAATTTTAAATGTCAAAGAAAGATACTAAATAAAAATAGATTTTTGTCAGTTTTTATGGTATGATATTTTAAATATGGGAATGTTTTGGTTTCGACAGGATAGGAAGCTTATTATCGGCAAGTAAGCGGGAGCTTTAAAATCCAATTTAAATATAATCGGAAACGATAATTACGCACTAGCTGCTTAAATTGCAGCTCGTCACTGTAAGAAATTGCCATTTTTCTTTCGGATGACGTCACTTTAATGGCTTACTTAAATGTATGATTATGTCATTTAAGGACATTTTATAATCTCGCCGTTGGACTTTTGTTTGTTTAATATCCTGCGGTTAAAAAGATAAATGAACTAAACTTGTAGATGATAGTGAGAACTTCGTATTTTGGACACGGGTTCGATTCCCGTCATTTCCACCAAAATAAAATTAAATAATAAAATATAAATAAAGGATTTGTTTTAAATAAAATTTAGTTTAAAACAATCCTTTTTCAGTTTTAATAATTTAATTTGGTAGGAAAAATGATTTGTGTTAATTTTGTAAATTTATAAAGTATTCGTTTTTAAGAAAAAATCAGTACATAGTATTTCCGTTATTTTTTCAAAATTAAAAAATTTGAATTTGAAAATAGATATTGAAATAAAAGTGTATGTTAATAAGTAATGAAAAGATAAAAAACAATCGTTATGTAATTAAAAAAATTTTATGGAAAAATTTTTCTGAAATTGATATAATAATTTAAAATGAGAATTAAAAACGCTGTAAAATAGTGTATAATCTGAAAAGGAGTGAAGGTGAACAATGGTAGAAATACCCGAACCGAATCGGGAACAGCATAAAAATAAAATTGCACAGATATTTGCTTTTGTAGCCGTGTTTTTATGGTCCATATCAATTATATTCACTAAGCTGGGAATGAATTATTATGATTCGACGACACTTGCAGTTTTGAGATATGTTTTTACTTTTATTATATTATTAGTATTTATAGTCTTAAAAAAAGTAAGGTTACCTGATTTAAAGGATATTCCGGCATTTTTAATTGCAGGACTTGCAGGATTTGCCTTGCATATGATAACTTTTAATAAAGGAGTGAGTATGCTTAGCTCCGGGACTTCAAGTATATTACTTGCATGCGCTCCTATTTTTACTTCAGTATTATCAGTATTGTTTTTAAAAGAGAAAATAAATTTTTACTGTTGGATTTCTATTTTTGTTTCATTTTCGGGAATAGTCATACTTACTTTATGGGAAGGAATATTTTCTTTTAATATAGGAATTTTCTGGATGCTTCTGGCAGCCTTTCTTCTTGCGGTTTATAACATATTTCAGAGGAAATTTTCCAATAAATATTCAGGAACCGAATCCACAATATACAGTATTTTATCGGGAGCGATTTTACTTATGCTTTATTCCCCTGTTTCTTTGCTTGAAATCCCAAAAATGAGAATAAATGAGTTCATTATAGTTTTTTCTTTGGCATTTTTAGTAAGTGTTGTTGGTTATATATGTTGGGGGAAGGCATTGGTTATGGGAAAAAGTGCAGGAGAAATAGCTAATTTTTTATTTTTAGGGCCTTTTATATCAACACTTACGGGAATTATTTTTTTAAATGAAAAACTTATGTTGTCTACAGTTATCGGTGGGACGGTTATTTTAATAGGGATAGTAACTTTCAATAAATTTAAAGATAAATAGAGATTTTACATTTTAGTAAGTATTTTAATTTTAAAGTATGGAAAAAATAAGAAAAAATTGTTATAATTATGAATAATAAAATCTGAAAATAGGAAAGTTGGAATTGAAAAATGAAAAAAAATATTTTAAAATTATTTATAATCAGTTTAATATTTCTGGTAATATTAAGTTGTGGAAAAAACAATAAGAATGACACTATAAAAATAGTTTTTTTACCTAATGAATCTAACGAATCACTTAAAAATTCACGTGAGGAATTTGCAAAAATTATAGAACGGGCTACCGAGAAAAAAGTTGAAATAGTTACGACTACTGATTATAATATTGCAATAGAAAGTATAATTTCAGGAAAAGCACAGATAGCTTACATAGGAGCTGATGCTTACTTAAATGCAAATGAGAGAAATAAAGACGTTCAGGCTGTAGTGACGAATTCAGGAGAAAGCGGGACACTGGAAGATGCTTTATATTACAGTTTTATAGCTGTGAGATCTGAAGATGCTCCAAAATATAAAAATGGAGATGTGTACGACCTTAAGAAGCTGAAAGGGCAAACAATGGCTTTTGTTACAAATAGTTCTACATCCGGATTTGTAATACCTGCAAAAGTTATTATAAAAGAAATTGGACTGAAAAATACTGATGAAGTATTGGAAGAAGGGAAAGTATTTTCAAAAGTTATTTTTGGAAGTTCGCATCCGGGAACACAGGTAGCTTTATTTAAAGGTGATGCTGATGCAGCGGCATTTGCTATTCCTAAAGCATTTACAACATATGAATTGATTTCGGGAGAAGAAAACAGAGCGGGAGCAACTTATAAAGTAAAACAGGGAGCTGTATCTCCTTTCGGTGATTACGCAGGAAAGAGCTTTACAGTTATAAAATCAATAGCGGTACCAAACGGACCTGTTGTTTTCAATACAAAAACTTTATCTAAAGAAGATCAGGAAAAAATAAAAAAGAAATTTTTGTCTAAGGAAGTAACCGACAATCCTTATATATTCAGTCCGAAAAAAAGTAAAACAAGGGGACTTTTCCTTAAGGAAAATAATGATATAGGATTTGTAGAAGTAAATACCGAATGGTATAAACAGGTTAATGATATAAAATAAATAGGAGCAGCTTGTACATGCGGATAGAGGTCGGGGAACCGATCTCTTATTTATTTCAAAAGAAAGTTCATTTTTAAATTAAAGTGATGAAAGGAAATGTATGTTACTAAAAGTAAAAAATATTTCAAAAGAGTACTCTAATGGTATAAAGGCACTGTCAGACGTTTCTTTTGAAATAAATAAGGGAGAATTTTTATCAGTTGTAGGACCGTCAGGCTCAGGAAAATCAACTTTATTGAGAACAATAAACAGACTTATAAATACAAGTAAAGGTGAAATTCTATTTCAGGAAGAAAATATCGGAAAACTTGGAAGAAAAGAGATAAATCGTGTAAGAAGACAGATGGGGATGATATTTCAGAGTTATAATTTAGTTGAAAGGCTTACAGTTATAGAAAATGTTTTACACGGAAGATTAGGATATAAATCGTTATTAACAGGAATTTTGGGTATTTATACTGAAAAAGAGAAAGAACAGGCATTTGAAATATTAGATAAAGTAGAAATGGGAAAATACGCTTATCGGAAATGCAGTGAACTGAGCGGAGGACAGAAGCAGAGAGTGGGAATAGCAAGAGCATTAATGCAGGAACCTAAATTGCTTCTTTGTGATGAACCTATTGCTTCCCTTGATCCTAAAACATCTGAAAGAGTTATGGATTATTTAAGAAATATTACTGATGAAATGGGAATAGCATGTATAGTAAATTTACATCAAACTGATATTGCCGTAAAATATTCTGACAGGATAATAGGCTTAAATCAGGGGAAAAAGATATTTGATGATAAAACGGAAATGTTTACTAAAAATATAATGGAATATGTATATTCGAGTGAATATGAGGAGATACAGTAATGGAAAATGTTAAAATGGAAAGCAATATTTTTAGAAAAAGAACACAGTTAAGAATTATATTTGCAATAATAATCGTAATTTTATACAGTGTGTCGTCATTTGTTTTAGATTTTGAAGGAGAAGCAGTTTTTCTGTCCATACCTGAAGGAGTACTCTGGTTATTGAAAAATTTTATTCCGACACAGAATTCAGTAAAGTATTTGCCGATAATATTAAAAACTGCATTTCAGACAATACTTCTTGCAATATCCGCAACATCAATTTCAGCATTTTTTGCTTTAATTATGGCGATAATAGGTTCTGAAACAACAGGATTTAATAAAGTTATGAAAATTTTTGTGAAAATAACGGCTTCTTTTTTCAGAAATATGCCTATAGTAGCATGGTCGCTTATATTACTTTTTTCTTTTAAGCAAAATGAATTTACAGGTTTTCTGGCTTTATTTTTTGTAACTTTCGGATATTTGACACGGACATTTACCGAAACAATAGATGAAACTGCTGGATATATTGCCGAAGCATTAAAATCTACAGGAGCTTCCTATTTTCAGATAGTATTTCAAGGAGTTATACCTACAGTTGCTCCCCAGCTTGTATCATGGTTACTTTACTATATAGAAAATGGAGTAAGGGAAGCGACTCTTATCGGAATTTTAACAGGTACGGGAATAGGATTTATATTTAACCTGTACTATAAAAGTATAAGGTATGATGCTGCAGGACTTGTAATTCTTACAGTTATAGTAATTGTTACAGGAATAGAGTTGCTATCCAATAAAATAAGAAAAGAAATGATGTAATATGGAGAACGAAATGACGGATTTTAAATATGCAGAAAGAACACGTAAAAATAAAATAAAAATAAGGAAAATAACAAAATCAGGCATATATCTATGGGGGACATTAGGAACATGTGTTTTATTGGGATTTTATAAACTGGTAACTATAAATACAGGGAAAATTTATATATTTACGGCAATTGAAGATTTTTTCAAAAATGTCGGCTTAATGTTTTTTCAGCCTCGACTTTCTGAAAGATATACTTTTGCTGAAATACTTCAAAGTCTTGGAGTAACCCTTTCTCTTGGATTACTGACTACATTAATCAGTGCTTTTTTTGCTTTATTTTTTTCTTTTTTTGCAGCAAAAAATTTATCAGGAGAAAAACTTTCAAAAGTAATAAAAGTTTTAATTTCGTTTGTAAGATCTGTTCCGACAATATTATGGGTAACAGTGTTTTCAGCAGTAATCGGAGTGGGAGCTGAAGCAGCAGTCATAGGAATATGTTTTCATAGTACGGCTTATCTTATAAAAGCTTATTCCGAAAGTACGGAAGAAATAAATGCGGGAATAGTAGAAGCAATGAAATCTACAGGAGCATCCCGCTGGAAAATTATTTTTCAGGGAATTCTTCCATCTACGGCTCCATCGATTTTATCATGGACATTTGTGCGATTTGAAATGAATTTTACAAATGCCGTAGTGGTAGGGGCAGCAGCAGGAGCAGGAGGGATAGGGTACGAAATGTTTATGGCGGGTAGTATGTATTTTGATTCAAGAGAAATAGGCTTTTTTGTATATCTTGTGCTTGGTATAGCTTTGCTTCTCGAAAGTATTTCGGTTTATCTGAAAAAAAAGTATATAAAAGGTTCGACAAGATAAAAAAAATCAAGAAAAAATTCCTTTTTGACAATAAGGAAAAACTATATAGTATCGTCAGTTTTCTAAGATTTAATTTTTATTAATTTTTTGAACATTCCGAAAAAAAATTGTATCGTAAAAAAATAAGAATAAAAAATGACAAAATTGAAAAAATAATGTATAATAATATGAATAGTCTGCAAAAATAATTTAGACTTAAAAATGTTTATAAAATAGTTATGAATGTTTGGATTAAAAAGGAAGGACTGTAAAATGAACAAGAAAGCAAGAGGAGGAATTTTGTTTATTTTAGGAATATTTTTAATCTATCTTTTAATAAATGAAAACGGGATTCAAGCATCAGGCAGAAGACAGGAGAATTTTTTAGCTGTATTTTTAAATTTTTCGAGCCTGTTATTTGGAAAAATGTCGTGGTTTGTAAGTATATTAATAACTTGCTGGGGAATATTTGATTTTTTCACAGGAAACATAAAACTAAAATTTCATAAATCTAAAATAGCAGCATTGGTGATACTTTTTTTGGCAAATTCAATACTTCTTATAAAAAAAGCAGTAGTTTTACCGTTGCCTTATTCTTTTACTGAAGCAGGAAGAAAATTACTGGAAATCGGTTTTAATCGTGAAAGCGGCGGATTTATAGGAGGATTGGTATCTATGCCGCTATATCGGGTTATGCATCTTCCTGCAATGGAAACAATATTGAATCTTATTACCGTAATGTGTATACTTGTACTTTTAAAAGAAGTTATAATATTGTTGTATGAGATTTTAAAAGGATTTATTAAATATTATTCCAGTGATGAATATAAAAAGAAATTAAAAATATTAAAAGCTAAAAGACAAGCTGAAAAACAGGAATATATCGATTCTAAAAGGCATAGAAGAGAAGAATTAAGAGAGAGACTTATTGAGTCAAGAAAAAAGAAATTGAGTTTTGAGATTTCCAAAAAACCTAAAGAAAAACTTTTACAAAAACCTGAGCTGTATTCTGAAGCAGAACTGATTGATAAGGAAAAAGAATGGCTTCAGCTACTGGAAAATCAGAAAAATAAAAATATAAATAAACAAAAAGAAAAAGAAACTGAAATCAAAAACGAGAAAAAAACAGAAGAACATAACATTATCAAGGAGAAATTTGAGAAAACCTACAATGAAGGTGAAATAGCAATAGAAGCTGAAGATAAGGATGGATTTCAAAAATATGAAATTCCGGAAGAAGATAACGGGATTTCTATGGAAAAAGAATATATCGAAGAAGTTTCTGAAAACGGAAATGAAATTATACAAAATAAAAAGTATATGAATGAAGAAGAAAATTCTGAGAAAAAAGTTCAGAATACCCTTGAAAATCCTGAAAAATATGAAGAGCTTCTGAAAAAATCAATTGAAGAGATATTTAAGTCTAAAGCAATGGATCCGGGGAAAAAAAAGGAAATTGAAAAAAGTATTGTTGAAAATGTGGCACATCTTGAGTCGGTACTGAAAGAATTCGGAATTAATGCAAAAGTTGTAAACTATGAATATGGTCCGACAATTACAAGATATGAAGTGACAATACCTAAAGGTGTAAAAGTGAGTAAGGTTACTTCTCTTACTGACGATATTGCAATGAATCTTGCAGCCGAAAGCATAAGGATAGAAGCGCCTATACCGGGAAAAAATACAATAGGAATAGAAACTCCTAATAAAATAAAAGAACCTGTCCATTTTTCAAACATTATAAGAAATAAACAGCTCGAAAAAGGAGCGTTAAATGTAATTCTTGGGAAAAATATAGTCGGACAGGATAAAATAATAGACATTGCAAAAATGCCTCATCTGCTCATAGCGGGGCAAACAGGTTCGGGGAAAAGTGTAGCTGTAAATACTCTTATTTCCACACTTATATCAAAAAAATCCGAAAAAGAAGTAAGATTTATAATGATAGATCCGAAAATGGTAGAACTTATGCCTTATAACGGAATACCTCATCTGCTTATTCCTGTTATAATAGATCCTCAGCAAGCTGCAATAGCACTGAAATGGGCAGTAAATGAAATGGATAACAGATATAGACAACTTATGGAAAATGGAGTCAGAAATATCGTAGGGTATAATTCTCTCGGGTATGTGGAAAAAATGCCTTACATAGTAGTAATAATAGATGAACTGGCAGATTTGATGATGGTGGCGGCAGGAAGCGTAGAAGAATCTATAGCAAGAATAGCTCAGAAAGCAAGAGCTGTAGGTATACATCTTGTAGTAGCCACTCAAAGACCGTCTACAGATGTTATCACGGGAATGATAAAGGCCAATTTGCCGAGTAGAATGTCTTTTGCACTAAGATCTCAAATAGATTCAAGGACGATCCTTGATACGCCGGGAGCTGAAAAACTTCTCGGACAAGGAGATATGCTTTTACTGGAAAACGGCTCATCGAAACTTGAAAGAATACAGGGAGCATTTATTTCCGATGATGAAGTTATGAAGCTTACTACAGCCTTGAAAGCAAATAAAAAAGCTGTTTATCATGATGAAATTTTAACGGAAACTGTGGAAAAGAATAAAGATACGGATCCTTTCTTTGAAAATGCTATAGATGTTATAAAACAGGAAGGCAGAGTTTCCATTTCTCTTTTACAGAGAAAGTTGAATGTAGGATTTAACAGGGCTTCAAGGATTTATGAGCAATTAAAGGAAAACGGAATAATAAATGATGACAATCAATTGTTGGTTGATGATTTTGATTAAGGAAAGAATAAATAAAGTAACTGGATTCTGAAATTTAACAATGTTATAAAATTTAGAAAATTAATAAAAATAAAACAAAAAATAAAGGAGATTATAGTTATGAAATTTTTTAATTTTTTTAAGTTCAACACAAAGCCGACTAGGGACATTGCAATCGATTTGGGCACGGCAAATACAGTAGTTTATGTAAAAGATGAGGGAATATTAATAGATGAACCGACTTATGTAGCTGTAAATGTTAAAACAGAAGAAGTGGAACATATAGGAGAAAAAGCAAAGGAAATAATGGGAAGAACCGCTAAGCATACTCAAATTATAAGGCCTTTGAAAAATGGAGTAATTTCAGATTATGAAGTTACTGAAAAAATGCTCGCGGAATTTTTGAGAAGAATAAGAAAAGACAAATTTCAAAGTGCAAGAGTGATAATATGTGTTCCGAGCGGAGTGACTCAAGTAGAAAGAAGAGCTGTCGTAGAAGTTGTAAAAGAAGCGGGAGCGAAGGAAGTATACCTTATTGAAGAGCCTATTGCAGCCGCAATTGGTGCAGGGATAGATCTTTTTGAGCCTAAAGGCCATCTTATAGTGGATATAGGAGGAGGAACTACTGAAATAGCCTTCATAGTTTCGGGAGGAGCGGCTACATCAAGATCGGTGAAAATAGCCGGGGATCATCTTAATGAAGATATAATGGAATATGTAAAAGAAAAACATAACCTACTGATTGGAGAAAGAACTGCTGAAGAATTAAAAGTAAATACTATAAGTCTGAAAGATAAGAATACTGAATTTGAAATAAGAGGGAGAGAATTAGGAAAAGGACTTCCTAAAAGTATAAAAATTATAGCTTCAGAAATAGATGGAGCTATTGATAAAAATATAGATCTGATTATTGATGAAGTAAAACTGACTATGGAAGGAATAGAGCCTGAAGTAGCTGCGGATATATACGAAACCGGAATATATCTTTCAGGAGGGGGAGCCGGAATAAGAATATTAAAAGAAAGAATAGAAGAAGAGCTTAAACTTCGGGTAACTGTATGTGATGAGTCCATTCATGCAGTTGTGAAAGGTATAGCAAAAGTATTGGATGATTTCAGTGCATATAAGAACGTAATCATATCCCCTACTAATGAATATTAGAAAGCGGAAAAAGAAAACCGGTTAGTCAGGTATTAGGAGATGTATGGATATTAACGGAAATTTGGAAGAAAGAGTCGAAACTCTCGTATTTCTGTCTAAAGAACAGCTCACTGTGGAAGAACTGTCTAAATTTTATAATATGGAACTTAAAAAAATGGAAGAAATACTTTTAAGTTTGAAAGAAAAAAGAAAGAAAAGCGGAATAAATGTAAAAATAGAAAACGGGGTAATAATGCTTGTATCAAATCCCCTTTATGGGGAAGATGTAAAAAGGTTTTTTAATCCTGAAATGAAAATAAAGAAACTAACAAGATCCACAATGGAAACTCTTGCCATTATTGCTTATAAAGGACCTATAACAAAAACTGAAATAGAGCAGATAAGAGGTGTAAATGTAGAAAAGACGATGGCAAATTTAATAGAAAAAAATCTTGTCTATATTTCAGGTAAGAAAAAGACAATCGGTACACCTAACTTATATGAAGTAACTGAAGATTTTTATAGTTATTTAAGTATTAGCGACAAAAAGGAACTGCCGGGATTTGAGCAGTATCAAAAAATAGAGTTGCTTTATAAAATTTCAGAAGAAAATGGAAATGAGGAAATTCCTGAGTCTATAAAAGAAAAAATGGAAAAAAAGAAAATAGAGGTAAATAATGAGATTGAATAAATATATAGCCGATGCAGGTGTATGCTCACGAAGAAAAGCCGATGAAATGATAAAAGAGGGAAGAGTAACTGTTAATAAAAAAGAGGCGGTCATAGGAATGGAAGTACTTTCCGGAGATACTGTAAGAATAGATGGCGAAAGGATAAAACTGAACACGGTTTATGAATATTATATGTTCAATAAACCTAAGAGAGTAATATGCTCCAATGATGATAGGTTTGGAAGAAGATTGGCAGTAGATTACATAAAGTCAAAGAAACGTTTATTTACATATGGAAGACTTGACTATATGACTGAGGGGCTTATTATTATAAGTAATGATGGAGAAGTCTATAACCATGTTATGCACCCGAGAAAAAAATTATATAAAAGTTACATTGCGAAATTGAGCAGAGAAGTAGAAGAAAAAGATATAGAAGCATGGAAACATGGAGTTGTAATTGACGGTAAAAGAACTGCACCCGCTAAAGTGAAGAAATTAGATAAAAAAGAAATAAGAATAGCTATTTTTGAAGGGCGAAACAGACAGATAAGAAAAATGGTCGAAATTCTAGGATATACAGTAGAATCTTTGAAAAGAGTGAAAGTGGGAGAACTTTCCCTCGGACATTTACAACCGGGAGATTACAGAGAACTTACAGAAGATGAAATAAAATATCTGAAAAGTTTATAACAGGGAGAAGAATGGAAATAAAAAAAAGAAAATTAATATTCTTGATAGATTTTGATATAACTATAAGTAAAAATGACTCAACGGATGCTTTACTTGAAACTCATAATCCCGTATATAAGGAAATCTTACGGAAGCAGTATAAGAACAATGAAATTACAATGAGGGAATTTGTCAAATCAGGACTGGAATCTTTGAATATAACAAAAGATGAGTACATAAAAACACTAAATGATAAAGTCGGAATAGATGAAACTTTTCCGGATTTTGTGAAAAGCGGAATAAGGTTTAAAATAGTAAGTGCCGGAACGAGACTGAATATACAGGGGAGTCTTTTGAAATATGGAATTAATCTACCTGATGATGAAATAATTTCAAATCATATAAGTTTTGAAGGAAGTAGAATAACGGTTACAAATCCTTTTTTAGATAGAGAAATGTATTATGGAGTAGACAAGAAAGAAGCAGTAGAAAATTTTCAGAAACAGGGATATAAAGTTATTTTTCTGGGAGATGGACCGTCAGATTACAGGGCACTGGAAGTGGCGGATTTTTCATTTGTTAGAAAAAATACGAGAGCGGTTAAATTTTGTGAAGAAAATAAAATAAAGTTTAAGGAATTTGACAATTTCAATGAAATTATTTTATATCATAATGAAAATGAGGTAGATAAAAATGCTTAGCAAAGAAGATGTTTTAAAAATTGCAAAACTTTCAAAATTGGAATTTGAAGAAAATGAAATAGAAAAGTTCAGGACAGATTTGAATAAAATACTGGAGCATATGGAGGAGCTCAATAGTATAGATACTTCAGATATAGAACCACTTTTCAACGTTCTGGATTTGAAAGACAGACTTAGAAAAGATGAAGTGAAAGAAAGTTATATAAAAAAAGAGTTGCTTGAAAATGCACCGGAAAAAGATGGAGATTTTATCATTGTTCCGAAAATAGTAGGAAATGAAAATACGGATAATTAAATTTTACAGTATGTTCAAAACTATTTTTCAAGAAAGGTAAAAAAATGGAATTATATAAAAAAACTGCAAGTGAAATAACTGAAATGATTAAAAATAAAGAAATTACGTCAAAAGAAGTAACAAAATATTTTTTAGACAGAATAAATTTATTGGAAAAAAAAATTGGAGCATTTTCAAATGTTTTAAAAGAAAAATCAATGGAAAGTGCCGAAATATATGATAATGATAACAGTGAAGAAAAGCGAAAGAACTATGACAGTGATTTGTTGTTTGGGGTGCCTGTAGCATTAAAAGATAATATACTTTCAAAAGGTGATTTGACAACAGCTTCGTCACGTATTTTGAAAAATTACAAAGGAATATATGATGCTACGGTTGTAGAAAGACTTAAAAAAGCAGGCGTGCCTCTAATAGGAAAGGCTAATATGGATGAGTTTGCAATGGGATCATCTAATGAAAACTCTGCAATAAAACCTGTGTCAAATCCATGGGATTTATCAAGAGTGCCGGGAGGAAGCAGCGGAGGTTCAGCTGCAGCTGTAGCAGCAGGACAGGTACCAATAGCACTTGGAACTGATACAGGAGGAAGTATAAGACAGCCTGCTTCTCTTACAGGAACTGTAGGGATAAAGCCTACATATGGAAGAGTATCAAGATATGGGCTTATAGCGTTCGGTTCATCACTTGACCAGATAGGTGCATTGGCAAAATCGACTGAAGATTTGGCAAGGATTATGCAAATAATAGCGGGATATGATGAAAAAGATCCTACCACTGCCGATGTGGAAGTACCCAACTATCTGGAAAATATAAATAAAGACATAAAAGGACTGAAAATAGGTCTTCCCAAAGAATATTATACGGATGAACTGGATGAAAATATAAAAAAAGTCATTGATAAAGCGGTAAAAGAGTTGGAAGAAACAGGAGCTGAAGTGAGAGAAGTATCATTACCTTATACTAAATATGCTATCTCAACATATTACATCATTTCATCGGCAGAAGCCGCATCAAATCTGTCGAGATATGACGGAGTGAGATACGGAGTAAGGGGAAATAATGAAAATATAGAAGATATGTATGTGGAATCAAGAAGTGAAGGTTTCGGTTCCGAAGTGAAAAGACGTATAATGATAGGGAATTATGTTTTAAGTTCGGGATTTTATGATGCATATTATAAGAAAGCTTCTCAAGTGAGGCGGCTCATAAAAAACGATTTTGAAAGAGTGTTGGAAGAAGTGGATATTATTCTTATTCCGACATCTCCTACAACAGCTTTCAAAAAAGGTGAAAAAAATAATGATCCGATGCAAATGTATTTGGCGGATATTTACACAGTTTCAGTGAATATGGCAGGACTTCCTGCAATATCAGTACCCGCAGGATTTGTCAATGGGCTTCCTGTAGGAATACAGATGATAGGGAATTATTTTAAAGAAGATTTACTGTTTAATGTATCAAATGTGTATGAAAAAAAAAGAGGGCAAATAGAATATCCCGAATTATAATATAAATTTAAGAGAAATGTGATACAAATAAAAAAATAGATGATACAAAAACGATTTTTCAAATTTATAAGAAAATTTTCTTGTTAATTACTATAAAGAAAAAATAGAGATGTGGAAATTTTATGTAGTCATCTCATATATAAATAAGTAAAATCCGGATACTGCTTTGGTAAAAAAGTAATGCAGCTTCAAATTACTATATATAGTTGAGGAAGGGTTTAAAGAAACATAGGAAAAAATTATCGGGAAATTTATTAATCATTTGATTATTGAAGCTGAAAAGAAAAAACATAAGAAAATAAAAGTAGCTGTTTATAATCATTGGAAGGAGTTGTATTTTTAATAAAATATAACTTTAAAATAACCCGAATTTCTGAAGAAAAGTATAGAAATGAAATAAAAATTCATTTGGAATATTAAATAAATCAGTGAATAAGAGGATTTTTAAGAAGGAGGAACAGCAATAATGAGCATAGAATATGAAACGGTCATAGGATTGGAAGTTCATTGTCAGCTAAAAACAGAAACTAAAGTATGGTGTTCATGTAATGCCGATTATGATAATGAAGAGGCTAATTTAGCTACATGTCCTATATGTACGGGACAGCCGGGAGCATTACCGAAGCTGAATAGTAAAGTTTTGGATTATGCGTTGAAGGCTGCATTGGCTCTGGATTGTGAAATTAACAATGAAAGCCGGTTTGACAGAAAAAATTATTTTTATCCCGATTCACCGAAAAATTATCAGATAACGCAATATTTTAAGCCTTATGCTGAAAATGGAAAACTGCACATAACTACAAATAGTGGAAAAGCTTCAGTTATAGGGATAGAAAGAATACAGATAGAAGAAGATACTGCCAAGAGTATACATACAGAATCTGAAAGTTTATTGAACTATAACAGGGCATCAGTACCGTTAATAGAAATAATTTCAAAACCTGAGATTAAAAATTCTGAGGAAGCTTATGCTTACCTGAACACATTAAAAAATAGATTGAAATATACGAAAGTAAGTGATGTCAGCATGGAACTCGGTTCTTTAAGGTGTGATGCTAATGTATCCGTTAGAAGAAAAGGAGATCCTGTTTTAGGAACAAGAACTGAAACTAAAAATCTTAATTCATTTAAAGCGGTAGTGAAAGCCATTGAATATGAAATGAGCAGACAAATTGAAATAATCGAAAATGGAGGAAGAATAGTACAAGAAACAAGGTTGTGGGATGAAGAAAACGGGGTGACAAGACCTATGAGAAGTAAAGAGGAAGCAATGGATTACAGATATTTTCCTGAACCTGATTTACCGAAAGTAATTGTTTCATCAGAAAGACTAAAGCGAATAAGAGAGGAAATGCCTGAATTTGCAGATGAAAAAGCAGGAAGATTCATGCGGGAATATAAAATAAATGAAAAAGAAGCCGCTATTCTTTCAGCAGAACCTGAGTTTGCAGAGTACTATGAAAAAACAGTAAAAATGTCAGGTGAACCGAAATTGTCGGCAAATTGGATGCTTACTGAGGTTTTAAGGGTATTAAAGGAAAAAAATATAGGAATAGAGAAATTTTCAATTTCCTCTGAGAATATGGCAAAACTGATTACTCTTATAAAGTCGAATGTAATAAGTTCAAAAATAGCAAAAGAGATATTTGAAATGCTTCTGACTGAAAATAAGGATCCTGAAATTATAGTAAAAGAAAAAGGATTGATTCAGATAACTGATAATAATGAAATTGAAAAGATAGTAGAACAGGTTATTGCAGAAAATGGACAGTCTGTGGAAGACTATAAAGCAGGTAAAAGTAATGCATTAAAATATCTTGTGGGACAGGCTATGAAACTGTCAAAAGGGAAAGCAAATCCTCAGATGATAAATGAACTGATTTTGAAAAAATTAAACTAGTTCAAGAATATAGGAGTAATATTTAATTATGAAAACATGGAACAGTTTTAGATTTAGATTGATGATTTTAGTAATATTCATAATTTCAGGTTTTGTGTGGATTATTGTAAATCTGTTTTACATCCAAATTATAAGGGGAAATGAATGGCAAAAAACAGGAGAACTTCAGTATAAAAGTGAATTTACGGTAAAATCTAAAAGAGGAAGAATAATTACAGGTGATGGAGAAGTATTAGCATATGACGGTGAAACTTATGATATAGTATTAGACCCGACTCTTGTAGACCCTGAAAATATAGATAAATTAACGGAGCTTTTGAAAAAAAGTATACCGTCTTTTGATGTTTCCAAAGTTAAGAATGATATTTTGGAAAAAAGAAAGCAAAATAAAAAATATCTGAAATTGGACTATGTGCTTGGATATAATGAAAAAAAAGATATTCTGGATATTCTTTCCAAAGACAAAAGTTTAAAATCAGGTGTATTTTTTGAAACCAATTATATAAGAAATTATATAAAAAACAGAGCCTTTCAGGAAACGATAGGTTACCTGGATGTTGAAAATAAAGGAATATACGGTATTGAAAAAACATATAATGACCAACTAACAGGAGTGGACGGAGTTATAGAAGGATTTAGAATACCTAGGAAATTTACTACAATTTCGGCATTAAAAGATACGAAAGAAGTAGTTCTGGCAAAAAATGGAAACAATATATTTTTAACATTGGACAGTGTGCTGCAATATACTCTGGATGATGAATTAAGAAAGACATATGAGCAATACAGTGCAGTTTCTGCAATGGGTATATTAATGGAAGTGGAAACAGGGAAAATACTTGCAATGTCATCTTATCCCAAGGCTAGAAATAATGCCGAAGTCAAAAACAGGCCTATAACCGATTTATTTGAACCGGGATCCATATTCAAACCGATTACGGTTGCAGCAGGAATGCAGGCAGGTGTAATAAATCAGAACAGTATTATAGAATCAAGCGGAAATATAAAAGTAGCCGACAGGGTTATAAAAGATCATGATTCTTCAACAACAGGAAGTTTAAATCTGGAAAGTCTTATAGCAAAATCCGGAAATGTGGGAATGGTAAAAATAGCTCAAATGATGAAAAATAAGGATTTTTATTCATATCTTGAAAAAGTAGGATTAGGTAAAAAAACGGGAATAGATACTTTTTCTGAGACTACTCAGAAACTTTTACCTTTAAAAGAAATGACCGAAGTAAAAAAATCCAATATTTCTTTCGGTCAAGGAATAGCAATGACTCAGATTCAAATGCTTATGGCACTTAATACAGTAATAAATCATGGAAAACTTATAAAGCCATATTTAGTTGATCATATAGAAGATGAAGAAGGAAATATTGTTTTACAAAATTCTCCTGTAGTACTTGAAAATGTGTTCAGTGAAGAAATTTCAAAGCTGAACAGATATTATATGGAAGCTGTTGTGACTAAAGGGACCGGAAGAGGAGCTCAGGTACAGGGGTACAGAATCGGAGGAAAAACGGGAACTGCACAAAAATCAGGAGCAAGAGGATACGAAGCAGGAAAATATTTCAGTTCATTTTTTGCATTTTTTCCTGTGGAAAATCCTAAATATGCTATTCTAATAACGATAAATGAACCGCAAGGAGCTTATTACGGTGCAGCAGTTGCATTGCCGTCAGCAAAACAGGTGTTGGAAAAACTGATTAAATATAAAGGAATAAATCCTCAGGGGGTCATAGTAGAGAAAAAACAACAGTCTATGATAACTTTAACAGCAAAAAATGATTTAAAGAAAATAGCTGAAGAATTCGGGAAAGACATAATGCCCAATCTAGGGGGTATAAGTCTTAGAGAACTGCTTTCGGTGTATCCGCAGGAGAAATTTCCAAAATATAAAATTAGCGGAAGCGGCAAAGTCAAAGAGCAGTTACCTCTGGCAGGAGCTAAGCTGACTAAGGACACTGAAATAAAAATAGTTCTGGAATAAAAGCAAATATGGAATATGGAAATTTAATAAAACGCGAAACAGAGGTCGTTATGTATTATTATCAGATGTATATTGAAAATAATAAAAATATATATACATATAAATCCAAAAATAAATATGAAATTGGGGAATGGTGTATTGTTAATTTTGTGAATAGAAATAAAATGGGTCTTGTACTTTCTGAAATCAATGAAGAAGAGTTGACAATAAGTGTAGAGAAAATAAAGTTTATTTCGGCTAAAGCACCTGTACTTTCAATTCCGTCAGTAATAATGAAACTTATAAAATGGATAAAGGATTATTATTTAAGTGATTATAATAATGTCATAAAAGCTGTTTATCCCGGAGTATTAAAATTAAATTATTCCAAAAAAGCGATATATGTCAAAGACTTGGAAAATGGCAAAAAAAATGTTCCTCAACTTTTTGAACAGAAAAAAGATGGTGAAAAATCAAGTAATATTGAAAAATTCAATGAATATATGAAAAAGAAAAGAGAAATTACATTTCTGACATTACGGAAAAATTTTTCTGAAGAAATTGTAAATAAAGCTATAAAAGAAAAAGCCATTATTATTGAAAAATTAATAACAAAATCCAAAGTAAAAGAAAAAGAGAATTTAAAAAGTCGTATTTTAAAGGATAATATAATTTTAAATACGGAACAGAGGAAAGCGGTAAATAAGATTAGAAATAAAGCCAGTATGTTTTATTTGTTGAAAGGTGTTACAGGTTCAGGAAAAACTGAAATATACATGGATTTAATAAAAGAAGCTTTGGAAACCGGATATGGGAGTATATTTCTCGTGCCTGAAATTTCACTGACTGCCCAAATGGTTCAAAGACTTGAGCGACAATTTTCCGATGTAGTGGCGGTTCTTCACAGCAAGCTGTCAGATAGTGAAAAAAAGAAGGAATGGGCATATATAAGAAACGGAGATAAGAAAGTTGTAATAGGTGCAAGATCGGCAATATTTGCTCCTGTGAAAAATTTGAAATATATTATAATTGATGAAGAACATGAAAATACATATAAGCAGGATAACAATCCGAGATACCATGTAAAAAATGTAGCTATAAAAAGAGCGATAATAGAAAAAAACATAAAGGTAATTTTCGGTTCGGCAACACCTTCATTTGAATCTTATTATCAAGCAAAAACAGGAGATTTAGAGCTTATCGAATTGAAAGAAAGATTTAACAACGCAAAAATACCTGAATATGAAATAGTTGATTTAAACAATACTCCTGACAACTTTTCAAAAGAACTTCTCAGACATATATCCGAAACACTTCGAAAAAAGGAGCAGGTTCTTTTGATTCTTAATAGAAAGGCATTTTCAAATCTGCTGAAATGTAAAGAATGCGGCGAGATACCTATTTGTCATAACTGTAGTATATCCCTTAGTTATTATAAATATGAAAATAAATTGAAATGCAGTTACTGCGGGTATGGAGAAGGATTCAGTAAAAAATGTACAAGCTGTGGAAGTAATAAATTTATACAAATAGGAAGCGGGACGGAGAAAATAGAAGAAGAACTTAAAGGAATATTTTCAGAGGCAAGAATAATAAGAATAGATTCGGAAACCGTAAAAACGAAAAAAGACTATGAAAATATATATAACGATTTTAAAAACGGTAAATATGATATAATGCTTGGAACACAGATTATCGCCAAAGGATTTCATTTTCCAAATGTAACTCTCGTAGGAATAGTAAACTCGGACATAATACTCAATTTTCCTGATTTCAGAGCGGGAGAAAAAACATTCCAACTTCTTGTTCAGTCGGCAGGCAGGGCAGGGAGAGAGAAAAAAGAGGGAAAAGTTATAATTCAGACATTTAACAAAGAAAATGAAGTTATAAAGAAAACAATAAAAAATGACTATGAAGGTTATTTTGAAAAGGAAATGGAAATAAGAAAACTGCTTAATTACCCTCCTTATGGAAGACTTATTATCGGAATACTTTCATCTGATGAGGAAAAAGGTTTGGAAGAAAAAGTAAAGTTATTTTATAATAAAGTTTCGGATATGGCAAAAGCAAAAATAAAATTTCGAAAAAATGAATTTATTTCAGAGCCTTTTAAAGCTCCTATATATAAGATAAACGGGAGATTCAGATATCAGATATTTATGAAATTTAACAGAAGCAACATAACTAAAATCAAAAATATAATAAAAACAGTATTAAACGGCTATAAGGAAAAGAATATAAGAATAAGTATAGATGTAGATCCTATATCAATGTTTTAAATTAATTAAAAAAATAATATAAATGTGGTAAAATATAAATAGAAAAAATTCTATGTATGGATTTTAAATGTGAAAATATATAAAAACATTGAAAAAGTTATTGTATAAATAAAAAAGTTTGTAATTTTTCAAGAAATAAAAAATTAATATAGATTTAATTTTTAAGTTTCTGGTTTGATTTTTTATAAGAAGAGAAAGGAAAAAAATGAAAATAGTTTTGTATGAACACCCGACTCTCAGAACGAAATCTGAAAATGTGGAAAAAATAGATGACGAGCTGAAAAAAACATTGGATGAAATGGTGGAAACAATGAGAAAAGCCAATGGAGTAGGTCTTGCAGCAAATCAGGTAAACATACCTAAAAGATTTTTTGTACTTGAAGTCGAAAATATTGTAAAAAAAATAATAAATCCCGAAATACTTGAAAAAAGTGTTGAAACGGTAGAATACGAAGAGGGATGTCTCAGTATACCGGGAGTTTATAAAAAGGTGAGCAGACCGTCAGAAATAAAAGTAAAATACTTGAATGAAAACAGTGAAGAAGTAATTGAAAATTTAAGTGAAATGTGGGCAAGAGCTTTTCAGCATGAACTTGACCATCTTGACGGAGTGTTATTTATAGACAGAATTTCAGTTCTGAATAAAAGACTTATTTTAAAAAAGCTGGAATTAATGAAAAAAGAATTTGCAAAAGGGAAAAAATATAGAGAAGATTAGTAAGGGAATGAGTATAAAAATTTAGTATGTTTATATTTTTATAGATGGGAGGAGAAAAAATAGTGAAGACAATATTTATGGGAACACCTGAATTTGCAATTCCGAGTTTGGAAACAGTTTATAAAAATACAGACTTGAAACTGATTTTTACTAAGGAAGATAAACCTAATGCAAGAGGAAATAAAATAGTGTATTCTCCTGTGAAACAGTTCGGCCTGGACAAAGATATAGAAATATTACAGCCTAAAAAACTTAAAGATGCGGAAATTATAGAAAAAATAAAAGAAATAAATCCTGATTTAATAGTAGTTGTAGCTTATGGGAAAATTATACCGAAAGAAATTATAGATATTCCGAAATATGGGATTATAAATGTTCATTCTTCTCTTTTACCTAAATATAGAGGTGCTTCACCTATTCATTCGGCAATATTGAATGGAGATACTGAAACAGGTGTGAGTATAATGTACATAGAAGAAGAGCTTGATGCGGGAGATGTTATACTTAAAGAATACTGTGATATAAAAGAAAATGATACTTTAGGTACATTACATAATAAGCTCAAAGAATTGGGAGCTATGGGTCTGGAGAAAACTTTGAAAATGATTGCTGATGGAAGTGTAAAGGCTGAAAAGCAGAATGATTCCGAAGCCACTTTTGTAAAACCTATTTCAAAGAAGCAGGCAAAAATTGATTGGACAGATACAAGAGAAAATATATATAATAAAATAAGAGGTTTAAATCCTTTTCCCGGAGCTTATACATTCAGTGAAAAAAATCAAAATATAAAAGTGTATAAAGGAGAAAAGATTGATAAAATTTATGAAGGTGAATTTGGAGAGATTGTAGAAATAATTAATAAAAAAGGTCCTGTAGTAAAAGTTCGGAATGGAGGTATAATATTGTTAGAATTAAAATTTGAAGGAAAGAAAATTCAGACAGGAACTGATATTATAAATGGACGGAAACTAATAATCGGAGATAAATTAATATAAAATCTGTATAAATAAATTTAGCTATCTGTAGGAGGAATTAAATGAAGTTGAAAAAAAGCGATATATCCGATCGAGTTGTTCAAAGACTCACTGAATACTTATCAATTTTAAAAGAAGTTCGGAAATATGAAGACGGAATAAATTCCATAGAACTTTCAAAAATTATGGATACTACATCGGCACAAGTCAGAAAAGATTTATCAACATTTGGAGAATTTGGAGTAAGGGGAAAAGGTTATGATATAGAAAAATTAATTGAAATTATTGAAGATATTTTAGGAATAAACAAAGTAAACAATGTTATTATAGTAGGGCATGGGAAAATGGGTGAAATGATAACATCAAACAGTAAGGTTTTAGGAAAAGGATTTAAAATCGTAGGAGTTTTTGATAAAGATAAGAAAAAAATAGGAACTAACATTCCTGATTTAAAAATGGAAGTGAAAGATGTGGAAGTTGTGGGTGAATTTATAAAAAGCTCTTCTGAAAATCTTGAGACAGCCATATTGGCAGTTGTAAAGGAGCAGGCACAGATTGCAGCGGAAAAGCTTATAAAAGACGGAATAAAGGCAATACTCAATATGACGACGTATAAACTGGAACTTCCTAAAAATATAGTAGTTGTAGATATTGATATTTCAGCAAGACTGCAAGAATTGAATTTTTGGAGATTGAATATCGGCAGTAAGGAGGATTAGCTTGATAAAAATAGATGGAAAAGGTGTCTCTCAGAAAATTTTAGCATATATAAGAAAAGAGCATGACATATTAAAAGAAAAATATGGAAGATCTGCAGGGTTAGGAGTAATAATAGTAGGAGATAATCCTGCATCTAAAGTTTATGTGAATAATAAAATAAAAGCATGTGAAAATGTAGGTTTTTATTCTGAAACGATAAGTCTCGGAGGAAATATAACCGAGAAAGATTTAATAAAAGAAATTGAAAGATTAAATAAAAATAATAAAATAGATGGAATATTGGTTCAATTACCTTTGCCTAATCATATAAACGAACTTAAAATAACCGAAACTATTTTTCCTGAGAAAGATGTAGACGGTTTTCATCCTTTAAATATAGGGAAAATGGTAATAGGAGATAATACGGGATTTTTGCCGTGCACACCTTATGGAATTATACAACTTTTTGAAGAATACGGAATAGATCCTGCGGGAAAAGATACCGTAATAATAGGTAGAAGCAATATAGTAGGAAAACCTGCGGCTCTTATGCTTATACAAAGAGGAGCAACTGTGCAGGTGTGCAATACAAAAACTAAAAATATAAATGAAAAGTTAAAAAATGCAGATATTATAATATCTGCAGCAGGAGTTCCAAATTTGATAAAGGGAACTGATGTAAAAGAAGGGGCAGTCGTAATTGATGTAGGAATAAATAGAGTAAAAGGTAAATTGTGTGGAGATGTAAACTATGAAGAAGCGTCTGAAAAAGTAGGATATATTACTCCCGTGCCGGGTGGAGTAGGTCCTATGACAATAGCAGGGCTAATAAAAAATACATTCAAGTCATACATTAATAAAGTTGAAAAATAGTGAGATATAGAAATCAGGAGGAAGATTTTATGAAAGAAAAAATAAAGTTTATAAAAGAATTAGCTAAAAGTATGAATGAAAATAAGTTGGACAGTCTGCAATATGAAGAAAATAACTTTGAAATCCAGTTAAGAAAAAGAGAAAAAGAAAAAAGGACTGTTTTTTATGGAGGAGCCCCTGTAAATATTCAGTCAGGAGGAAGTAATGCTGCAGTACAGGAAACTATCTCCGAAAATACTGTACCGGTTGCACAACTAACCGAAGCAATCGAAGAAGTCAGCGGAATAAAAATAGAGTCACCGATGGTAGGGACTTTTTATATAGCTCCGTCACCTACATCGGCACCATTTATAAAAGAAGGAGATAACGTATCTGAAGGTCAGACATTATGTATAGTAGAAGCTATGAAACTTATGAATGAAGTAAAATCTTCAGTCTCGGGAAAGATAAAGAAAATAATGGTGAAAGACGGAGAAGCGATAAAAAAAGGACAGACTTTAGTTATAATAGAATAACGGAGTTAAGAGGGATTATTTAAAGGAAGGTGTAATATATTTTGGAAGAACAGAGGATTTGGATAAAAATAGTTTTATTATCGGTATTATTATTTTTATCGGCTTTTTTTTCAGCAGCGGAAGCTGCACTAACATCACTTAAAAGAATTCATATAGGAGATATAAAAGGGAAAAATTCCAAAGAAGGAATACTTCTTAAATTATGGCTCAAAAATCCCAATGAACTTTTGACGACACTTTTATTCGGGAAAACTGTAGTATATATCCTTTTTATAATGCTGTCGATGATGTTATCTGAAAATTGTTATGAACTTTTTTTCAGACATATTAATAAATCATTTTATATATTTGGGGTATTTATTATTACTACTGCCGTTATGCTTATAGCTGCCGAAATTACACCGAGAGTGTTTGCAAAAAATAATGTATCTAAAATGTCGAAAACTTTAATAGTGCCTCTAAATACAGTAAGAATTATTTTAAGACCCGCAATTTTATTTTTTCTTGAAGTGGCAAAATTTATAATAAAACTATTTGGGATAAAAGTACAGGATCAGATGTTTGAAATCACGGAGGAAGATATAAAAACATTTGTTAAAGAAGGAACTGAAGTAGGAGTAATTGAAGAAGGTGAAGAAGAAATGATTCACAGTATATTCGAATTTTCAGATACTACGGTTAAGGAAATTCTTACACCCAGAACAATGGTTTTTGCCCTTGATATGGAGAGAACTCTCGGAGATGTCTGGGATGAAGTTGTCGAACAAGGATTTTCAAGAATTCCCGTATATAATGAAACTATAGATAAAATAGTTGGAATAGTACATATGAAGGATTTGATAAAATATGACAGAAAACAGAATTCCGACTTGAAAATCGGGGAATTAATGAAGGAAGCCTATTTTGTCCCGACGACAAAAACACTTGTGGAACTTCTTGAAGAATTTAAGAGAAAACAGTCACATATGGCAATAATAATTGATGAATATGGAGGAACTCTGGGAATTGTAACTATAGAAGATCTTCTTGAAGAAATTGTAGGAGAAATAAGAGATGAATTTGATCAGGAAGAAGAAAGCATACAGCAGATTAGGGAAAAAATATTTGATATAAAGGGAGATACGATTATAGAAGAGTTAAATGACGAGTTAGAAATAAATATACCCCTTTCTGAAGAATACGATACTGTTTCAGGATATGTTCAGGATGAACTTGGAAAAGTTGCAGAGCTGGGAGATCAAGTAAAAGGTAATGGATTTATCTTGAAAGTAATGGAAGTGGATAATAAGAGAATAGAAAAAATAAGAGTGGTAATTACTGAAAAAACTAATGAAGGGGATATCGATAATGGAAATGATTAGGCCGAGAGTCAGAGTAGCAGGGGTTTTAATAGAAAATGAGAAGATACTTTTAATAGAACATTCCAAAAATGAAAAAAAATATTGGCTTGTGCCTGGAGGGGGAGTGGATTGGGGAGAAAGTACAGCAGAATCCTTAATAAGGGAGTACAAAGAGGAAACAAATCTTGATATAGAAGTACAAAGTTTTCTTTTTCTGTCTGAAACTTTAGCTCCTGATAAGAAAAAGCATGTGATAAATCTATACTTTAAAATAAAAAGAAAAAGCTGTTCAGAAGAGAATATGAAATTGGGAAATGAAGAAATGCTCACAGACCTTAGATTTTTCACGAAAGATGAAATAATGGATATAAAGTTATATCCCAATATAAAGGATCAGCTCGTACAATTATTAAATAAAGAAAAAATAGTCCCGTATTTAGGTTTGTTGTGGGATAAATAGGAGGAAATAAAAAATGACAGTTAACGAAAAAAAAGAAGTGCAGGATCTCATAAGATCTATTCCGGATTTTCCTGAAAAGGGAATTATATTTAGGGATATTACCACAGCATTAAAAGATAAAAAAGGACTTCATCTTATAATAAAAGATTTTACAGACAGATATATAGATAAAGGAATTGATTATGTTTTAGGAGCTGATGCAAGAGGATTTATTTTCGGTGCAGCTATCGCTTACAATATAGGTGCAGGATTTGTTCCTGCGAGAAAAGTCGGGAAATTACCTGCAGAAACTGAAAAAGTGGAATATGAGCTTGAATACGGGAAAAACAGTATAGAAATACATAAAGATGCCTTTGAAAAAGGAGCTAAAGTACTTATTGTAGATGATCTTCTGGCAACAGGAGGAACAGCTGCGGCAATGGTTCAGTTAGTTGAAAAGCTTAAGGCGGAAGTTTATGAACTGGCTTTTCTTATTGAGCTGGCAGAATTAAAAGGAAGAGATGTTTTATCAGGTCACAATGTCTATTCTCAATTAAAATACTAAAATTTCGACGGTTGTTGACTGAATGTAAGTCAGCAACTTTATTTTAATAATATATGAAATGTAAAAGTGTTTATAGGATAGGAAACGGAGAGAACTTATGGAAGAAAGAAAATTATTGCAGAGACTTATTAATAAAATAAAAGAAAATAATCTTGATATTGATATAGAGAAAATAGTGGAAGCATATACTCTTGCCGCTGAATCTCATGTGGGACAGAAAAGAAGGAGCGGAGAGGATTATATTTTGCATCCTGTGGAAGTAGCGGAAATACTTGTGGATATGAAAATGGACACGGATACGGTCATTGCAGGAATTTTACACGATGTAGTTGAGGATACGCTTATTACTTTACCTGATATAGAATATTCGTTCGGAAAAGATGTAAGCAGACTTGTGGATGGGGTCACAAAACTCAGAAATCTTCCGAAAACAGACAGTAAAAAAATTGAAAATATTAGAAAAATGGTTGTGGCGATGTCTGAAGATATAAGAGTCGTAATTATAAAATTGGCAGACAGGCTTCATAATATGAGGACTTTGAAATATATGTCATCTGAAAAGCAGGAAATAAAGTCCAAAGAAACTTTGGAAATATATGCTCCTATTGCTCATAGAATAGGGATGGCAAAAATAAAGTGGGAATTGGAAGATATAAGTTTCAGATATCTTTATCCTAAAGACTATAAAGAAATAAGTGACCTTGTAAATTCAAAAAGAGAAGAAAGGGAAGAATATACTTCGGATATCATAAGGAAAATTGATAGAGAACTGAAAAGACATCATGTTAAATCCGAAGTAACAGGAAGACCGAAACATTTATACAGTATTTACAGGAAAATGTATGAAAAGGAAAAAAAATTTGCAGATTTGAATGACCTGATTGCAATAAGAATAATAGTGGACAAAGAAGAAGAGTGTTATAATGTTCTCGGAATAATTCATAATCTTTTCGTGCCTGTTTCGGGAAGATTCAAAGATTATATAGCGGTACCTAAATCAAACGGTTATCAGTCCATACACACAACAGTAAAAGGTCCTAAAGATCAAAACGTGGAGATACAGATAAGAACATTTGAGATGCATAGAATTGCCGAAGAAGGAGTTGCCGCCCACTGGAAATACAAAGAAAAAAAGTCTAAATCTAAAAATGAAGAGTACTATGCGGCAGTGAAAAAAATGATAGAAACAAATTCCGAAAATCCTGAAAAATTTGCTCGTACAATAACAGGAAGCCTTTTAAATCAGACAATATTCATCTTCACTCCCAAAGGGGATGTAATGGAGTTGGCAAATGATTCTACGGCTCTTGATTTTGCTTTTCAGGTGCATACTCAGATAGGTTACAGAACTATAGGAGCAAAAGTCAATGACAGGATAGTCCAACTTGATCATCTTCTTGAAAACGGTGATAAAGTCGAAATCCTTACATCAAGAAATACAAAGGGACCCGGAAAAGACTGGATAAATATGGTAAATAATCACAGTTCCAAAGTCAAGATAAGAAAATGGTTCAAGGATAAGGAATTTGAAGAAAAAACAAAAGAAGGAGAACAGCTTCTTGAGCGTGAATTTGAAAAACTCGGTATAAAATTGAAAGATTTGGAAGAGGATGAAAGAGTCTTCCTTTATATGAAAAAATTTAATATATCTACAATGGATCTGCTTTTTTATAAATTTGCAGTAGGGGATTTGTCTCTTGACGGTTTTTTAAATAAATTTGAAGTGAAAGAAGAAAAGGATATTAAACAAGTCCTTGAAGAAGAAACTGAAAAAGGAAATAGACGTAAAGAAAAAAGCCATGGTGGAGTGAGAATTTCAGGAACAGAAAATACAATGTACCGTTTTGCAAAATGCTGTAGTCCTTTGCCCGGAGACGAAATAAGGGGATATGTGACAAGAGGTCGTGGAATTGCTATACATAGATCTGATTGTGAAAATTTCCATACATTAATGGAACATGAGCCTGATAGGGAAATTGAAGTATTCTGGGATGAAGAGGAAGTGAACTCGAGTATTGCTAAATATCAGTTTAATTTTACTGTAAAAGCTGTGGACAGAAATGGAATGTTACTTGATATTATAAGAATACTTAATGAATATAAAATGGAGCTGATT
The DNA here is from genome assembly GCF_003932895.1 of Leptotrichia sp. OH3620_COT-345. Taxonomy (NCBI): domain Bacteria; kingdom Fusobacteriati; phylum Fusobacteriota; class Fusobacteriia; order Fusobacteriales; family Leptotrichiaceae; genus Leptotrichia; species Leptotrichia sp. OH3620_COT-345. The sequence goes on from NZ_RQYW01000006.1 coordinate 122,245, forward strand.
AATGTAAACACAAACTATGTGAAAGAGAATGGAAACAGATATGTATTGCTGCATTTTGGAATAATGATAAGAAAAAGGGAAGATTTTGAAAGGCTTGCCAATAACCTTATTTCAATGAAGGATGTAGTAGATATATTAAGAAAATAAGAAGAAAGGGAAAAAGGAAAATATGATTAATACTGAAAGCCCGGTAAGATTTACAAAAGAGGCAGTTGATGGGAATGCAAGGGCGGGAGTTATAGAAACTCTTCATGGGAAAATAAATACTCCGGTTTTTATGCCTGTAGGTACACAGGCAACAGTAAAAGCAATGACAAGAGAGGAACTGGAAGAAATTAATTCCCAAATAATTTTAGGGAATACTTATCATCTGTATTTAAGACCGGGAGATGAATTGATAAATGATTTTGGGGGACTGCATAAATTTATGAACTGGGATAGCCCCATACTTACTGACAGTGGAGGATTTCAGGTATTTAGTCTGGGGGACTTAAGGAAAATAGAGGAGGAAGGTGTGCACTTTAGATCCCATATAGACGGTTCAAGACATTTTCTTTCTCCCGAAAAATCCATATTTATACAGAATAATCTTGGAAGTGACATAATGATGGTACTTGATGAGTGTCCTCCGGGATTGTCTACAAGGGAATATATGATTCCTTCTATAGAAAGAACTACAAGATGGGCGAAAAGATGTATAGAAGCTAATAAAAATCCCGGAAAACAAGGACTTTTTGCAATAGTTCAAGGAGGGATATATGAAGACTTGAGAGATAAAAGTTTGGAAGAATTGTATAAAATGGATAAGGGATTTGCAGGGTATGCCATAGGAGGTCTTGCAGTGGGGGAGCCGAGAGAAGATATGTATAGAATACTGAAATATATTACTCCGAAAATGCCTGATAATAAACCGAGATATCTTATGGGAGTAGGAGAGCCTCTTGATATGCTTGAAGCTGTAGAAAACGGAGTGGATATGATGGATTGTGTTCAGCCTACAAGGATAGGAAGGCATGGTACGGTATTTACAAAATACGGACGTCTTGTAATAAAAAATGCCGTATATGCAAGAGATAAAAGACCTCTGGATCAGTGTGACTGTTATGTATGTAAAAATTATTCAAGGTCATATATAAGACATCTTTTTAAAGCTGAAGAAATTTTAGGTCAGAGGCTGGCGACATATCATAATCTTTATTTTTTGTTGAAGCTTATGGAAGATACCAGAAAAGCTATTTTTGAAGGATGTTTTAAAGAGTTTAAAGAAGAATTCATAAGAAATTATACTATGAAAAAAGAGAGTGAGTGGATAACTCCCATGTCTTTTTAGGAATTAGTAATATTTTTTAAAAAAGTGAATAAAATACAGTAAATTGACAATAATGATAAAATTTTTGTATAATAGGTGCATTATGGATAAACTGGAAGATTTTTTAAAATATTCCATACTGTTTTCGTATTACAGGGAGTTGTTCTCGAAAAAGCAGAAACAGTATTTGGAATTATATCTTGAGGAAAATGGTTCTTTAAGTGAAATTGCGGAAGAATATGGAATTACGAGACAAGCTGTCTTCGATAATATAAAAAGAGGTTTTAAGCAGCTTGATGAATATGAGGAAAAGCTGAAAATATTTGAAAAAGAAAAAGAGTTGAAAAAAAAACTGGAAAATTTAAAAAACAATTTTTCAAGAGAAAATTTGGAAAAGATAATAGAAGATTTTGATTATAATGAGGTGCTTTAATGTTTAATAATTTAGGTGACAGATTTAAGGATATATTTAAAAAGGTGAGAGGTCAGGGCAAATTGACTGAAGCCAATATGAAAGAAGCTCTAAGAGAAGTAAGACTGGCATTACTTGAAGCAGATGTAAATTATACAGTTGCTAAAAATTTTGTCGGTAAAATAAGGGAAAAAGCTCTAGGAGAAGATGTAATAAAAGGAGTGAATCCTACACAGCAGTTTATAAAAATAGTAAATGACGAACTTGTGGAAGTTCTTGGAGGAACAAATGTCCTTATAGCAAAGGCTTCTAAAGCTCCTACAATAATAATGCTTTCAGGATTACAGGGAGCAGGAAAGACCACTTTTGCAGGGAAATTGTCAAAATATCTGAAATCCAGAGGAGAAAGCCCTTTTTTAATCGGAGCTGATGTTTACAGACCGGCAGCGAAAAAACAGCTTAAAGTTCTTGGTGAACAGGTGAAAGTTCCATCTTTTACCATTGATGACAGTACAGATGTTATTGAAATATGTAAAAAAGGTATAGAAGAAGCAAAAAACATTCATGCCACTTATGTAATAATAGATACGGCGGGACGTCTTCATATTGATGAAGAACTGATGAACGAACTAAAAAATATAAAAGGCAGATTTGCACCTCATGAAATACTCCTTGTAGTTGACGGAATGACAGGACAGGATGCGGTAAATGTAGCAAAAACATTTAATGAGCAGTTGGATATAACAGGAGTTGTTCTAACTAAACTTGATGGAGATACCCGTGGAGGAGCGGCTCTTTCTGTAAAGGAAGTGGCAGGAAAACCGATAAAATTTATAAGTGAAGGAGAAAAACTGGATGATATTGCACCTTTTCATCCTGACAGACTTGCTTCCAGAATATTGGGAATGGGAGATGTAGTTTCTCTTGTGGAAAAGGCACAGGAAGCAATTGATGAAAATGAAGCAAAAAAAATGGAAGAAAAATTTAGAAAAAATCAGTTTGATTTTGAAGATTTTCTGAAGCAGTTTAAAATGATAAGAAAAATGGGCTCTCTTGCAGGAATTATGAAAATGATACCCGGAGTGGACACAAGTGCTATTGACATGGTTAATGCCGAAAAGGAAATGAAAAGGGTAGAAGGAATAATATTCTCAATGACGGTTCAAGAAAGAAGAGAACCGAAATTACTTAACGGAAGCAGGAAAATAAGAATTGCCAAAGGTAGCGGAGTGGAAGTCAGTGATGTAAACAGGCTTATAAAGCAGTTTGAGCAGATGAAACAGATGATGAAAATGTTTAACAGCGGGGCTATACCGGGTTTAGGCGGAGGGATACGCGGTAAGAAGAAGAGATAAAATATTATAGAACTTTTTAGTAAAAAAATTTGAAAAAATAATTTTTATGTTTTATTCTTAATATTTTCCGAGAAAAATTTAAATATTGAAGAGGCAGCAGGATAATTCCATATATGAAAATCGAATATTTCTGATAGAAAAATTTTAACGGGCTTTGAAAGTAAAATGAATTATAGTAAAGGAAATAGAATTTATATAAAAAGAGAACTAAAAAATAAATAATTTTAAAGAAAATTCACTTATTTATAGAGGAGTCCCGAAAAGGATTAGCGGAAAAAACTTATTATGGAGAATTATCCGATTTATCTTAATTATTTACAAGGAAAACTGCCTACACGGAAAGAATGGAATGAATATAATAAAATTAAACATACTGATTACAGTATGGTATCAAGTAAAAACAAGACTGTGGAAATTGCGGAATATGAAGAAAGTAAAGGTAATCCCGACTATTACGTTAAACCGGGAAGAATAGATTTTTACCTGAAATAAAAAGATTGTGGAAGGAACAGGAAGTAATGAAAGAAGGCCGTAAAGAATATTATAAAGTTTTATATTCGGTATTATTGCTATAAATACTTTAAGGTTTTTTATTGAGTTAATTCTGCCAAGAGCCAAGTTTAATTTGATTATGACATTGTTTCCTTATTTTGTTATTGCATATATAATAAAAAAATAATTTACTATAAAAAGTAAAAAAATTATTAGTAATAACACATATAATATTTTTATTTATGTTACTTTTTAGATTATGTTTATTATGTATAAAATTATATGATGTCTTTATAAAACAATAAAACTAATAATTATGACAGTTTTAACAGATAAAAAAAATTAATTTTTTATCTTTATTACAGCATTACAACATAAACGATAAAGAAAATTGAAATTATGTCCATAATTTGGGTTAGATTTAATAATAACGAAAAAGAGAATGATGAAAAAATTTAAAAAATATCGATAATTTCCAGAAAGATGGAAAGCTATTAACTGAAAATTATAGAAAACGATAGAGATAAAAGATTATAGATTAATAATAGGTACGATGACAAATTAAGTATAATTGTAATTGATTTAGCTCGTAAAATAAAAATATATTAAGTAATAATTTTAATCACAGTATAAGAGCTGTGGTTTTTATATTTACAGATTTATTTTTTAGATGTTTATTTTAGAAATTATCTGTTTATTAAGTGTTGTTTTTTGAAAAAGATTCCGTTAATTTTCATAAATTATCGTTTTTAGTATAAAACCAACGGCAATATCAAATCTGCTTTTATATTTGATTTAATTAGAATTTTAACTTATAAAATATAATTTCAATAATTTTATGAAGTTTCAAAAAAATTATTTATAAAAGATTTTATTCTTTTCGTTTTATATTATTTTCTATTTAATCCGTTTATTTATTAATAACAATTTAGTATAATAAACTGAATAAATAAAAGAAATATATATTTTATCAATAAATAATAATGAATTAAAAAATATATATCACATATAAATACTTTGATTGATTTTTCTGATAATATTATGTTACAATAAATTTTAGAAAAATTTGTACTAAAAAAGAAAGAAAGCGTAATATTTAGTTAAAATTTGAGCGTAACAGGGATATGACAGAATGAAAATAATAGACAAATTATTGAAGATTATTTCAAAATTTAAAAATAAAAAGAACCGGGATGAAGATACCCGGTCCTAAAAGGAGTTTATGAAGAAAAAAGTTTTCACTTTTTCTATTGGTCAAAAGTATTATACAATTATAATATTAGAATGTACTTTTCTCTATCTTTGCTTTTAATTTGAAAAGAAAAAATTTCATATGGTAATGAAATCTGTCTGAATTATTGATTTTAAAATATAAAATGACAAATTGAGAAAAAAATAATATTATGAAAGAATAAAATTTTATAGAAGGACAAGAGGAAAAATGAAAAATTTAAAAAAAATATTTATTATACTGATAATTTTTGCAATTTCATCATCTGTCTTTGCGGCAGGAGAAAATTATAACGATTACAAAGCGATTTTAATGGGAGATATGGAAGGAAATATTGTCAAGGAGGAAAATGGTTATGCAGTAAGACCTTTGGCATCAGTTACAAAAGTTATGACAATAATGTTGACTCTTGATAAAGTTCACAGTGGAGATATATCGCTTAATGACAGAGTTATTATTTCGGAAACTGCGGCGGCGGTTCCTTATGGAGTAAAATTGTCGGCAGGAGGACAGTATACAGTGAGAGATCTGCTTAAAGCTACTGCAATAAGATCTTCAAATAACGCAGCTTATGCTCTTGCAGAATATGTATCCGGAGGAAATGTCAATGAATTTGTAAATTCAATGAATCGTAAGGCAAAACAGTTCGGATGGGAATCATTAAGATTCTGTTCTCCTCACGGACTTCCCCCAAGTTATACGGGGTCTTGTATGGATCAGGGAAATGCAAGGGATTTATATAAAATGGCAATGTTGGCAGTAACTTATAAAGAGTATATGAACATTGCTAAAGAAGCTATAGACTTTATAGATCACGGAAATATAAAACTCACAGCTACAAACCATCTTTTAGGAAAAGTTCGAGGCGTAGACGGATTAAAAACAGGATACCATAATGCTGCGGGTTCAAATATAATTTTAACTGCTGAAAGAAATAATCAAAGAATGATACTTGTTATTTTAGGTTCAGGGAAAGCTAAAAACAGGGATGCAATAGGTGAAAATCAGATAAATTATTACTACAGTGTACTCAACAATTCAACAAAAGTTATAGATAAAAATGAAATAGTAGCTTATGCAAGAATAGGAAATGACAGATACGGACTTTATCCTTCAGAAGATATTACTGTTAAGGGAAAAAACAGAGTGGGAAATTCAAAACTGACTTATAAAGTGGCTTTAAAAGACGGTGTTTCCAGAAAGGATATAGGTCAGATTGTAGGAACGTTTATTGCAACTGATGGAGTAAATGAATATACAGGCGCTTTGATAATGAAATAATCATATACATATTTCAGAATAGAACGAGTTGAAAAGCTTAAAAAAGTCAAAAAGAAAAGGTGAGAACAGATGGCTATAGGGATTTTTGATTCCGGTGTGGGTGGACTTACTGTACTGAAAGAAATACGGAAGGTTTTACCTAATGAGAAAATATATTATTTAGGAGATACTGCAAGGGTTCCTTATGGTGAAAAGACAAAGGAGCTGATAATCAGATATTCAAAACAGATTACGGAATTTCTTCTTGAAAAAAATACAGATGTTATTGTTGTAGCCTGTAATACAGCAACTTCACTGGCTTTGGAAGAATTGAACAGAACTTTTAAAATACCGATTATAGGAGTAGTTGATGCTGGAGTTAAAACAGCCCTCGATACTACAAAAAACAGTAAAATAGGTGTAATCGGAACAAAAGCTACAATACATTCAAAAAAATATGAAATTGAAATAAAAAAAAGAAACAGTAAAATGGAAGTATACTCAAAACCGTGTCCTTTATTTGTTCCGGTTATTGAAGAAGGAATAGTGGAAGGTGAAATAGTAAATCAGCTTGTGAAGATGTATCTTGATGAATTTGAAGGAAAAATTGATTCTTTGATTTTAGGCTGTACTCACTATCCTCTTTTAAAGAGTACAATTAAAAATATTTATCCTGACATAGAAATAGTTGATCCTGCAAAAGAAACCGCTACAGACTTGAAGAAAATCCTTATAAGTAAAAATCTGATGAAAAACGACGGTGAAAAAGGATTTGAAACTAAATATTATGTCACTGACGGACAGGAAAAATTTAGAAAAATAGGGACAATGTTTTTAAATGAAAAAATTAATTGCGTAGAGCTTGTAAAATTATAGAAAGTAGAAAGGAGAGATACGTATAAAGCGTATAATATAAAAATGTTTGAGTATATATTCGGTGAACTGACAGTAAAAAAAATAGATTATGTAGCATTAAATATTAACGGACTGGCATATAAAATATTTATATCTTTAAAAACTTTTGAAGCTTTGGGAGAAATAAAACAGGATGAAAAACTGTACATACATACTCATGTTAAAGAAGATGATATTTCTCTTTACGGATTTAAAACGGAAAATGAAAGGGAACTTTTTAAAGCCTTAATCAGTACTAACGGAGTCGGTCCCAAACTGGGATTGGCGATTTTATCCACATATAATGTAAAGGATGTTATAGATATTGTTATTGAAAGCAACTCAAAGTTATTTACTAAAGTTCCGGGACTTGGAGATAAAAAAGCACAGAAAATAATACTGGATTTAAAGGATAAAGTTAAAAAACTGAATATTATGGAAGCATATAATGAAAATATTTCCAAAGGGAAGTCTGTAATTTCGGATACTTCAAATACACAAGTTCTGTTAATGAAGGAAGATATAAAACTGGCGTTGGAATCATTGGGATATGTAAATGCAGATGTTTCCAAATGGATAAAAGATGAAGAATTGTCCAAAATAAATGACATAGGAGATGCTATAAAATCAATATTGCAGAAAATACAAAATAAAAAATAATATGGAGGTAATTTTGTGGCGGGACATAGTAAATGGGCGAATATCCAACATAGAAAAGGAAGACAGGATAAAATAAGAGGGAAAATATTTACAAGATTAGGGAAAGAGCTGACTATTGCCGCAAGAATTGGCGGTGGGAATCCCGATTTCAATCCGAGATTAAGGCTTGCTATAGATAAAGCAAAAGTTGCAAATATGTCTAAAGATACTATTGAAAGAGCTATAAAAAAAGGAACAGGTGAGCTTGAAGGTGTAGACTATATTGAAATAAGATATGAAGGTTACGGTCCCGGAGGAGTTGCATTTTTAGTAGATGTAGTAACCGATAATAAAAACAGATCGGCTTCCACTGTAAGAATGAATTTTTCAAGAAATGACGGAAATCTTGGAGAAACAGGCTCCGTTGTATTTATGTTTGAGAGAAAAGGAATTCTGGAATTTGAAAAAGGGAAAATTGACGAAGAAAAATTAATGGAAGCAGCACTTGAAGCAGGGGCTGAAGATGTTATTGAAAAGGAAAATTCAATAATTGTTGTAACAGATCCTAATGATTTTGAAAAAGTAAAGGAAGAGCTTGAAAAATCAGAACTGAAAATAGAAGAAGCTGAAATAACCATGTATCCTCAAAATGAAATAGAAATAACAGATAAAGAAACGGCGGTTAAAATATTGAAATTGTATGATGATTTGGAAGACAATGAAGATGTGCAGGAAATATACTCGAATTTCAATATTAGCGACGAAATTTTAAGTAAAATGGAATAAAATCGCAAATTTTAAACTGGAGGTTGTTTTCAGAGGATTTTTTGTTTGATGAGTTTTATTCTATATAACTTATATGAGAACTGTAATTTTATATAAATTATTTTATAAATTAAAAATAATTCTCTAAACTTAAACAATATGTGATTTAAAAAAATAAAAATTGCTGTTTCTACTGATTTTATAAAAAATAAAAATCTATAATTTGATAAACTTCTAACTTATAAAACAGCTTTTAACTTTGATTAGGTTTTTAAAAGAGATTTACCAGAATTAAAAAGAAAGTATAAAAAATTTTTCAATAAGTCAGAAAACATATTAAATTATAAAATTTATATATTTTATAATTTTTATGAATTAGATAAAATATAAAAATTAGTGAAGACAATAATTTTGTAATAAAAAAGTTATTTATAGTTTCAAAAATATTTTTTTAAATGAAAAAAAATTTGAAAAAAATTAACAGTAAAAAAATAATTTTCTTTTTTAATATTGAAAATAAAGGGATTGAATTAATGTTTCAAGAATGAGTTAAAAAAATATATTTAAAAAAATAAATTTGAATATTGACATAATTCTAATCTGATATATAATATAAATAAAATGAGTTTATATTCTTTATAAATTTATAAGAAGTTTATTAAGAAGTATGAATAAAAAAGTAGAAAGTGAGTTGGTTTAATATGATGAAGTATTTACAAAGGATTGGTAAATCTTTGATGTTGCCTGTGGCAGTTTTACCTGCAGCGGCAATTTTACTGGGGATAGGTTATAGACTTGACCCTACAGGTTGGGGAGCAAATAGTCCTATGGCAGCTTTTTTGATTAAGTCGGGGGCTTCTATATTGGATAACATGGCTATATTATTTGCGGTAGGTATAGCGGTAGGAATGTCCAAAGATAGAGACGGTTCTTCTGCACTGGCAGGATTGGTAGGATTTTTAGTAATAACAACATTGTTATCAAAAGATTCGGTTGCTGTTTTGACGAAAGTATCTCCGGATGAGGTATCAAGAGCTTTCGGTAAAATAAATAATCCATTTATAGGTATATTATCAGGAACAATAGCAGCAGAGATATACAATAGATTTTATAAGACTCAATTACCCATGGCATTGGCATTTTTCAGCGGGAAAAGACTTGTTCCTATATTGACTGCAACTGCAATGCTTGTGTTGTCACCTGTACTGTTCTTTACATGGCCTGTAATATTTGGAGCATTGGTAGCTTTTGGAGAGTCATTTTTAAAACTGGGACCGTTAGGAGCAGGGATATTTGGATTTTTCAACAGATTACTGATTCCTTTAGGTTTACATCACGCTTTAAATGCTGTATTCTGGTTTGACATAGCAGGAATAAATGATATAGGAAACTTCTTAGGAGGAACGGGGACAAAAGGAATAACGGGTATGTATCAGGCAGGATATTTCCCTATTATGATGTTCGGACTTCCTGCAGCGGCATTTGCGATGTATCAAGCAGCAAAACCTGAGAAAAAAGAACAGGTAGCTTCATTAATGTTGGCAGCGGGGGTTACGTCATTTGTAACCGGAGTAACTGAACCTCTTGAATTTGCGTTTATGTTTGTAGCACCGTTATTATATGTTGTTCATGCAGTTTTAACAGGAATCAGTATGTTTATATCTGCACTTTTCGGTTGGACTGCGGGCTTCGGATTCAGTGCGGGACTTATTGATTTCACTCTAACTTCAGGAATGCCTATGGCGAGCAGACCTTTTATGTTGATAATTCAAGGTCTTGTATTCGGTGTAATTTATTATTTAATGTTTAAAGTACTGATAGCCAAGCTTAATTTGATGACACCGGGAAGAGAAGAAGATAATGATGATGAAGTCAATATAGAATCATCAAACAGTAATCATGCCGAAGTGGCGAAAATTATATATGAAGCATTAGGCGGAAAAGAAAATATAGTTTCAGTGGATAACTGTGCCACGAGATTAAGACTTGAAGTAAAAGATTCAACATTAATTGAAGATAAAAAAATAAAACAGGTAGCAGCAGGAATAATGAAGCCTTCAAAAACAAGTGTACAAGTAGTTATAGGGCCTCTTGTGGAATTTGTTGCCGATGAAATGAAAAAATTATAAAATATTTATATTCTGCGTATTTTTGTAGCCGCTTTAAGATACGGAAACCGCAGATATTTGGAAATATGAGGGCTGCAATAAGCCCTCATTTAAAAGTTTGTAGGAGGGAATATGAGAGTCATAATTTTGAAAAATAAAGATGAAATAGGAAAATGGAGTGCTTATCAAATAGTAAAGAAGATACTGAAATTTTCTCCCACTCCTGAAAACCCTTTTGTTTTAGGATTACCTACAGGTTCAACACCATTGGAAACATACAGAGAACTTATAAATCTGTATAATGAAGGGATTATTTCATTTGAAAATGTAATAACTTTCAATATGGATGAATATGTAGGACTGTCACCTGAGCATAAACAAAGTTATCATTACTTTATGCACGAAAACCTGTTCAAGCATATTGATATAAGGACTGAAAATATAAATATACTTGACGGACTTGCAGAAAATCTGACAGAGGAGTGTCAGAGATATGAAGATAAAATAAAAAGTGCAGGAGGGATAAAATTGTTTCTCGGAGGAATAGGGGAAGACGGACACATTGCATTTAATGAGCCGGGGTCATCCCTTGCTTCAAGAACGAGGGATAAAGAACTGACCTATGATACTATTCTGGCAAATTCAAGATTTTTTGACAATGATGTAAATAAAGTCCCTAAGTTGGCTTTAACTGTAGGAGTGGGAACTCTTATGGATTCAAAAGAAATAATGATACTTGCCGAAGGATATAAAAAAGCAAGAGCAGTATATCACGGAATAGAAGGAGGAGTAAATCATCTGTGGACAGTATCGGCACTTCAGCTTCATAGAAGAGCTATTCTTGTTATTGATGAGTCGGCTGCTTCAGACATAAAAGTCAAGACATACAGATATTTTAAAGAAATAGAAGCTCATAATCTTGATTTAGAAAGATGTAAGCAAGAAATAAAAGGTTTAAAGAAATAATTTATATAAAAATAAACTTGGAGGGAGGAAATATTATGATTATAAAAAATGCCAGAATCTTTGATGGAGAAAAATTTATAAATAAAAATACTGTTATTATTGAGGGAAAGAAAATAAAGAAAGTAATGAATGAAACGGATTTATCCGAGAAAGATACTGATGGACAGCAGATAGTGGATCTGAAAGAAATGGTTTTATCTCCGGGATTTCTGGATTTACAGTTAAACGGATGTGGAGGAGTTTTATTTAATGATAATATTTCAAAAGAAACGTTGGAAATAATGAATGAAACAAATAAAAAATTCGGATGTACTTCATTTTTACCTACATTAATAACATCTCCTGATGAAAAAATAGAAAAAGCCTTGAAACTTATGGAAGAAATAAAGGATAAAGAAGAAATAGGAGTTTTGGGACTGCATATAGAAGGACCTTATATAAGTGTAGAGAAAAAAGGGATACATAGACCTGAATATATAAGGGTTCTTTCCGATGAAATAATACAGAAGATAGCCGATGCAGGATCCGAAGTAACAAAAATAATAACGATAGCTCCCGAAAAAGCTGAGATAAAACATTTGAAAATATTAAAAGAAGCAGGGATAAATATATCAATAGGGCATACAAACGCTACTTATGAACAATGCATAGAAAAAAAGGAATACTTTAACGGTGCTACTCATCTTTACAATGCTATGAGTCCTTTGGAGTCTAGAAATCCAGGAGTAATAGGATTTCTATTCAATAATGATACGACAAATTGTGGAATAATAATCGATGGATTTCATATGGACTATGCTTCTGCCGAAATTGCAAAAAAAATATTAGGAAAAAGATTATATCTTGTAACTGATGCAGTAAGTCCTGCAGGAACTGATAATATGACAGAATTTATATTTGAAGGAAATAGAGTGTTATATGAAAATGGAAGATGTTTCTCACCTTTGGGAACATTGGGAGGTTCAGCTCTTGTTATGATTGACGGAGTGAAAAACCTTGTAGAATATGTTCATGTTTCTCAGGAAGAAGCACTCAGAATGGCGACTTCATATCCTGCAAAAGCAATTTCCGTGGATGATAGATATGGATATATAAAAGAAGGATATATAGCAGATTTGACATATTTTGATAAAAACTACAAGGTAAAAGGAACAATAGCAAAGGGAAATCTTACAGAATATTAATTTTCAGAAAAAGAGGGAAAAATGGAAAAAAGTGTGTTACAGGAATTGAATAATATCAGTTCATTAAAATCAAGAAGAAAAAGTTCCGTTTTAATATTTTTCTGTTTTTTGACAGGAATTATATCAGGAATTGCGGTTGTTTCTTATACGATACTATTGAATAAAATTTCTGAATGGAGAGAGAGCCTTCTGACAGATGTGTCTTTAGGAAAAATTATATTTGGGCTTTTTCTATTTATGTTAATAGGAGTAACAGTACAATTAATGATTTTTAAGTATCCTTTGATTGGAGGAAGTGGAATCCCTCAAGTCAACGGACTGTTACAGAGAAAAATTGAATTTAACTGGTTTCCGGAATTAATATGTAAATTTTTTGGAGGTATTCTTGCAATAGGGGCAGGAATGTCATTAGGGAGGGAAGGACCGTCCATTCATCTGGGAGCGTTGATAGGAGAAGGGATAAATAAATTATCCAAAAGACCTAATGTAGAGCAGAAATATCTTGTTACATGTGGAGCAAGTGCAGGACTTGCAGCTGCATTTAATGCTCCTCTTGCAGGAACGATATTTGCATTGGAAGAATTACATAAGTTTTTTTCTCCTCTTCTTTTGATTTGTGTCCTCGTGGCAAGTGGAGCTTCTAATTATGTATCAAGGCTTATATTAGGATCAAAGACTGTTTTTGAACACAATTTTGTCCTGCCCGACCATACTTCTCCGTTATTTGCCGTTATAATTACTGGAATTTTCTGTATTATTATAACATTAGCGGGAAAAGGATTCAGTTTCTTTTTGGTGTATTTTCAGAAAAAGTATAAAAATATAAAACTGAATAAATATTTGAAAATATCCTTTTTTATGATTACAGCATATACGGTGTGTATATTTTTCAAGGATATAACAGGCGGAGGACATAGTCTGATAGAGCATATGTTTCATTCAGGAATTCCATTAAAATTACTTCTTGTTATTTTAATACTGAAATTTTTTTATACTATGTTAAGTTACAGTACCGGATTTCCCGGCGGTATATTTCTTCCCATGCTTGTAATAGGAGCTTTAATAGGAAAAACCTATGGACTCATTTTAGTCAATTATTTTTCAGTTTCAAATGAATTTATAGTTCATTTTATGCTTCTCGGAATGGCAGCTTATTTTACAGCAGTAGTAAGAGCTCCTATAACGGGAATAATACTTATATTAGAAATGACAGGAAATTTTTCATATTTGTTTTTATTAATTGTAACTGTTACAATAACATATGTTTTAACGGAATTTCTCAAATTGGAACCGATTTATGAAATATTATTTGAAAATATGTTTACAAGGGAAAAAGAAATTTATTCAGGTTCTGCTGAAAAAGCAGAAAATAAAATTGTAACTCTTTTAATACATGTCGGTGCCGATTCTGAATTTGAAAATAAAAAAATAAAACAATTAAATCTTCCGAAAAAACTTTTAGTTGTAGGTGTTAGAGAAAATAGAAAAGAATATATACCTGATGGTGAAACTTTAATAAAAAGCGGAAATCATCTTGTAATTATAACAGATTACAATACAGCTCAAAAATATGCGTATAAGTTGAAAGATAAAGGAATAAAAATTTTATAAAATATACTTTACTAATTATTGAAAAACTTCTTTTATATAGTAAAATAAAAGTGTTGTAATGCATCTGTTATTTAATGAAAAATGATTACTTATTTTTTGACTTAATTTTATAAAAGAATTTTAATAAAGAAAAATTTTTCTTCATAAAATATGAAATATTTTTCTTTATTTTTTATTTATGTAAATAATACACAACTTTTCGTACTTATTATTTAATTAATAAATATAGAATTTAGTATTTTTTTATAAAGTAATTTCGTTTGACAAATCAAATTATATTTTTTTACAGTTTACTATTTATTTTATTTTTTAAATTATCAAAAAAAATTTAAATACTAAAGAAAAAAATTAATGAAAAATATTTTGAATACCTTTAAATATAGGGGATAAATTATAATAATGAGTCTTTTTTTGAAAATTTATTTTTCCTTTTGAATAAGGTATAATTAATTAAAATAATTAAAGAAAATTTTCATTATGGGTAATTGATAAGTCTTTTTAGAGAATATATTTTGCATAAAAAGGAGGGAGAATGAAAATAAAAAGAAAGAGTCTGCTAAGTACAGGTAGGCTTGTGTTAATAATGTTTATGCTACTTAGTGCAGTTTCCTTTGCAGATGCCAATTCAGATGCCTTTGCCCAAGTATTTAAAGAAGCGGAGTATAATAGGCAGAGTAGTAAATGCATTATATTACGGAATGCTGATAGTGTATCGCGGAGTATCTTTAAAATTAAGTCAGCTATGTGGAGGGGTATTATTATTTTTCATGAC